>JBJOMZ010000007.1:0-41829 GCA_046052105.1 Verrucomicrobiota bacterium
GTCGAATGCGTCAAGGGTATCGCCGATGCCGCGGAGGAATTCGAAGCGCCGTTCATTTCCGGCAAGGATTCGTTTTACAACTACTTCGAAACCGAGGACGGTCCTATCAACATCCCCGTCACCTTCCTTTGCAGTGGCATCGGCATTGTCGAGGACCAGCAGCATGTCACCGGCTCTTCGCTGCGTCGCGATCATTCGGTGCTCTGCTTGTTAGGAGATACCAAGGACGAAATGGGCGGCTCGGTATTTGCGCGCCAGCATGGTATCAGCGGCGCGCTTGTGCCTCAAACCGATTGCGCGAAGAACTTGCAAACCTATCGGAAATTCCACCAAGCCCGCACCGCCGGTCTCATTCTCTCCGCGCATGATGTTTCCGAAGGTGGTCTCATCACCGCCCTCGCGGAAATGGCATTCTCAGAAAAAGCAGGTGTGGAAATCGATCTGAACGATCTTGGTGGCTTGCCACCAGCCGTGGCCCTCTTTAGTGAATCGACAGGCCGCATCCTCATCGAGGTTATGCCCGAGGATCTTGCCGCGTTGCAACAGCACTTCGTGGGAGAAAACTTCACTGTTCTTGGCAAGGCCGTGGCAGGTCATCGCGATCTCACCGTGGCTCACGCCGGCAAGGAGTTGCTTCGTGATGATTTGAAATCGCTTAAAGTCATCTGGCAACAGCGCCTCGCCGAGTTTTACTGAGATCCTAAGTTCCTGGGATCTCGATCCATCATCTCTGCATCGGTTGAGATTGACAGGTGATCAATTGTCGCGTGGCTAGGTCAGGATTCGGACTTGCGCGGCGGGGCAATGCGGTGCATGTAGGGGGCGGCATGGATCGCACGTTGTTACTGATTTCCACTCTGCTCGCGCTGGCTGGCGCGGTTTGGGGTGGCGTGTCGGTGCATCGTGGCTCGCGCACGTGGTGGACCTTGGTGTTGATCGGCGGTGCTTTTGTGGCGCAGTTGGGTTTTCTGGAGCTGCGGGGCGATATGCGCGGTGCTTGTCCTTTGCGCGATCGCGGGGAAATTCTGGTCTTTTTGGCGTGGTCGTTGACCTTGTTCTACTTGGTGGTGGGCCGGCCATACCGCTTGTCGCTGGTGGGTTTGTTTACCGCGCCTGTGGTGGTGCTCTTTCAGGCCTTGGCCTTGTGGCCGGGAGTGATGACTTCTCAGCCAGAGCGATCGTTGGGAGTGGATGCCTGGCGCGAGGCGCATGCGGCGGTTTCCGTGCTTTCCTATGGAGCCTTTGCTCTGGCTGCGGTGACGGGCGTGATGTTTTTGGTGCTGGACCGTCAGTTGAAGGATCATCATTTGCAGTCAGGCCTGTTCCGCAATCTTCCACCGGTGCGTGAGTTGTTGGCAGCCGTGAAACGTTTGTTGTGGATTGGCTTTGGATTGTTGAGTTGCGGCATCGTGGCGGGCTACATGATGGAGCAGCGCGGTGGCTGGTCGCACTTGATCGCGGCAGTGGCAGTGTGGTTTTTTTATGGCGGGCTGTTGCTGTGGCAGCAGTGGAGGGGAGTCACTGGGCGACGTTTGTCGTTGCTGGCGATGGTATTCTTTTTGTTGTCTCTGGGGGTTTTTGGACTGGTGTGATGGAATTGATCTGTGTTGGCTTGAATCATCGCACTGCACCCGTGGAGGTGAGGGAATTGTTTGCCGTGGCGCCATCGAAATTGGGCGAAGCAGCCGCTGATTTGCGCAGGAAAATCGGCGTTGACGAGGCGGTGGTGATTTCCACCTGCAACCGTACGGAAATCTATGTTTCGGGCGAAGAATCCAGCATCGCTCCACTCGAGGAGATGCTCGGCGGGGCGGAGCATTGTTATCACCGCAGGAAAATGGATGCGGCGGTTCATTTGTGCCGCGTGGCCAGCGGGCTGGACTCCATGGTGCTGGGCGAGACGGAAATTTTCGGCCAAGTCAAAGATGCCTATCAAGCGGCGTTACAAGCGGGCGTCACGCGTGGAGTGCTCAATCGTTTGTTTCAGCGGACTTTTTCCATCGGCAAAAAAGTTCGCACGGAGACCGGCATCCAAGAGGGGGCGACATCCATCGGCAATGTGGCGGTGGATCTGGCGGAGAAAATTTTTGGTCATTTGAAGGACAGCGAAGTCATGATTTTGGGCGCGGGAGAAATGAGCCGCGTCACCGCGCAAAGTCTGCAATCGCGCGGCGCACGCAGTATTTTTGTAGCGAACCGTTCGTATGACCGCGCGCTCGACCTCGCGCAACAAATGAACGGCCATGCCGTGCGGTTCGACGACTGGCATCTGGTGCTGGCCCAGGTTGATGTGGTGATCGGTTCGACGGGGGCACCGCACACGATCGTGCAAAAAGAACATGTTGAGGCCGTGCGTCGTAAGCGCAAGTTCCGGCCTTTGTTTTTCATCGATATCGCTGTCCCGCGTGACATCGACCCTGCGGTGGCAGAGATCGAAGAAGTGTATCTTTACGACATCGACACCCTCGAACAAATCGCCAACGAGGCACGGGTGCGACGGGCCAAGCAGATCGAAATCTGTGAGGCAATGATCCGCGAGGAGTTGTTAAAAGCCCAGTTGCCCGGGCTTTGATCCCAGAGGAAAGACAGGTTCCCTATGTTGTAACAATTTCTGGAATTTGCTTTTCTACTGTTGTATGAAAGTTTCTCGATCACGGCATGAAGGCCTCATCTGAAAAGTGCGGATATTGCGGAAGCATAATGCCGTCAGGAGCTTTGGCTGGGCTGTGCCCCGCGTGTCTCCTGCGTGAAGGTGCTGCGGAAGATAGTTGCCTACCAGGTGGATTTACGCCGCCATCGATTGATGAAATCAGCGGCTTGTTTCCTCAACTAGAGATTCTCGGGCTGATAGGTTCCGGGGGAATGGGTGCAGTTTATCAAGCGCGTCAGCGTGAACTGAATCGAATTGTGGCGCTAAAAATCCTCCCTCCCAGTATCGGGGAGCGCTCTGGATTTGCTGAGAGATTTACCAGAGAAGCGCAAGCATTGGCCATGCTGAGCCATCCCGGGATTGTCACGATCCACGATACGGGCCGTGTTGAGGGCTTGTATTACTTGGTGATGGAATACGTCGATGGCGTGAATTTGCGAAAGCTGATCGAGCACAAACGCATTTCTCCACGTGAGGCTCTCGCTATCGTTCCCGCCATCTGTGATGCGCTACAGTATGCTCATGACGCGGGAATCATACATCGCGATATCAAACCAGAAAACATCCTGCTCGATCGCAGGGGGCGCGTAAAAGTAGCTGATTTTGGCCTGGCGAAACTCGTGGGGGCGAGTGATTCAGAGATCGGGCAAACTGATGCCGATCAACCATTCATGACTGCTGTGGGACATGTCATGGGGACCCCAAAATACATGGCGCCTGAGCAAGCGAAAACACCGGGAGACGTCGATCACCGCGCAGACATTTATTCCCTTGGAATTGTCCTTTACCAGATGCTCACGGGAGAGCTTCCCGGAACGCCATTGTCACCTCCATCGCAAAAGGCTCAGATCAACGTGCAACTGGATCAACTGGTATTGCGCGCAATCGAGGAGGACCCTGCACTTCGCTACCAGCATGCAAGTCAAATCAAGAGAGAGGTGGAAACGATTATCGCACTCACAGATCACGATCAAAAACAAACAGCCAATCTTATTATGGAAATCAAATTCAATTGTCCGTCATGCCATCAACCCCTCTCTGTGGATCAGTCTATGGCAGGCACCCAAGTATCGTGCCCGAGTTGCGCGCAACCCATGGTGATTCCATCGAGTGCTCCAGCACCTCCGATCATCACGCCACCTCGGTTGAATGCGCCCGTCCATCACGCCTCGATGTCATTACCCAAGAGCTCAGGAGGAAAGGCTGTTGCCATTTGGGCTTTGGTGCTTGGAATCATCGGAGTCATCCCTGTGTTAGGTCTCGCTACGGGTTTGATTGCGCTAGTTCTTGGCATCGTCGCGCTCGTGAAACAGACAAGCAAGAAGGGGATTGCGATCGCGGGAACCATCCTCGGTGGAGTCGCATTACTTATGATTCCCATTCATCTCGCGGTGCTATTGCCCATGATGGCCGTAATGAAGTTCGGCGCGCAAACCGGTGTCTGTGCAAGTAATGTGCAGACGATCGCAACGGCGATTGGGGAATACCGAAGCCGACACAGCGGCAGCAATCCAAAGAATCTGGAAGAACTGGTCAAGGAGGGGCTGCTCAAAGAAAATGTTTTGGTATGCCCTCTGCATCAAGGGAAAGGAGCGCAACCAAGTTACGAATACATTCAGGCTCAAGGGCAATCGGGCAATGAGCTCATTTTATGGGATCGAGTATCTCACAGCGTCGCAGGACAAACCGCCGGACGCACCGTAATCTTTGCTAATCTAAAGTTTTCTTTCCTACCGGAAAATGAATTTCGAGTGACTCCCAAAGCAAAGTCTGCGAGCGGCCGAGTTACTCCACCCGCAATTGCTACCGAAGTAAATCAAGGAAAACCACGGAATCCCGCTCATCAGAATGCTGGATCTCAAGCTCCTCAAGTTGCTCCGCTCAGACCTGTGGAAAAGGTGATGACGATCGATTCTGTGTTGCAAGATCTCAAGTCCACACCGCCGAGGGATATGCGTCCGCTGCTTCAGTTTCTGAAGGATGCATCTCCGGATGAGCGACAACGTGCTGCTGTCATTGCTGCCACCAAGCCCTTGCTGGATGACGTGGATGCAGGAAACATAGCGTTTGATGTTTTCCTGCGTTGGGCGGACAATACACAAGTTCCGGATTTTATTGAGTTGCTCAAGGTCGCTCCTAAATCACCGCGCGGCAAGGAAGCTATGAAGTTCCTCTCACGAAGTGGCGATGCTCGAGCTGCTGAACCTCTGGCAGTCTGTCTCATCGACTTCTTTACCGTGCGTGATGCGAAGGTAGCTCTCGCCTCTCTGGGTGAGGTAGCCAAGCCTGCTGTTTTACCCTACTATCATCATCCTGAGCGCGCTGCAAAGGAGGCGGCACGTGAGTTGCTACGTGGTTATAACGCCACCGAAGAGGAGACCTTTGCCGAAACCCTTAAAGCACTGCAGAACGGTCCGGTAGGCTCGCGTCAGTCAGCTTTGTTTGATCTCTCAACAGCATCATTGAAGCCACAGCAACAGGAAGTTGCCAGCCGTGCTCTTCATCCGCTTGTGACAGATGCTGACCGATCTGTCAGCGAAGGTGCGCGTAAGGCGATGCTTGCACTGGCGACCAAAGCTGATGCAGACTTCCTCCTTGGGACTATGAGCTCAAGTGATGAAAGAGTGCATCAATTTGCCACCGATCTTCTCATTAAGCTGAAGGAGCCCAGGGTTGCTAAGCCTCTGGCCATGCAGTTGGGGGACCCGAGGAAAACTCATGCTGCCGGACGCGCTTTGATCGCTCTTGGCAGCATCGCGGAACCTGAGGTCTTTCCATACTTGAAAAACAGCGAATTGAATACTCGGAAGCGTGCGGCAGAAGTGTTGGGAGAGATCGGAACGAAGGCGAGCCTGCCGGAATTGGAAAAGATTGCTCGCGATAAAAAGCAGGAGAATTTTTTTGCGAGAGTCGCTGCCGAGAGAGCCATCGCTGCCATCAAGTCGCGCAATCCCAATGGCCGTTGACGTCGTACGCGCATGAACGATGCCAACTCTAACGTTGATTCCGATGAAGGTTCGCTGCAGACCGAATCTGAAACCAACCAGCATGGGAAAAATGAGAAGTTCTCGACCACGAGGTGGACGATGGTTGTGGAAGCAGGTCTTGCATCCGATGCAAGATCGCATCCAGCTATGGAGGATCTTTGTCGCATCTATTGGTATCCGCTTTACGCGCATGTTCGGCGAAGAGGATATTCCAAGGAGGATGCGGAAGATCTAACGCAATCATTTTTCACTCGTTTGCTCGAGAATAATCCACTCTGCCGTCTCAGCCCTGAGAAAGGGCGATTCCGCTCGTTTTTGCTAGCCGTACTGAAGCACTTTCTCGCAAACGAATGGGATAAATCTAACGCACAAAAGCGTGGAGGTAGAATCTCGTTCGTGCCGATCGTCAGCCACGATGCAGAAGCACGCTATCAGACGGAACCAGCAGATCATCTGAGTCCTGATAAACTGTTTGATCGAGCTTGGGCCTTGACGATCCTTGAAAGGGCCGTATCGAGACTTGAGGCCATGAATGCAGAAAATCCTTATTTTCAAGCGATCAAACCAAGTTTGAGTAGGGATCGTGGCGACTTGAACTATGCCGACCTTGCTGCAAATCTGGGCATCAGCCAAGGAGCCGTTCGCGTAGCGATTCACCGTTTGCGCAAACAATACCGCGACACCCTAAAAGCGGAAATTGCCGACACTCTCGCTGATCCCAACCAACTCGAAGAAGAGCTCCAAGCGCTTTACTCATCATTCACGGAATAATATCTTTATTTATGTGGTACTTTTCCGATAGCAATGCTAACCATGGACCATTCTCACGCGCTATGGGAAGAAATTGACGATTGATGAATGTTGATGTTTGATTTTCGATTGGCTTGGATAAGGCGATCGGGCGGATTGTAGACGTTTTCTTGTCTATGAGACGAACGTAGTCATACGTGTATCGTTGATTTCGCCTTCACTGCGCGCTCGGTTGATAGGTGTTGCCTAAAAAGTGCGCCCGAGCCTGGCCAACAAGGTAGAGGCTACCAGCGATGAGGATGGGGTCTTCATGCGTTCGGGCGGCGGCGATCGCTTGTTCGAAAGTGTCGAGGGTTTCCACGGCATAGTCACCAGGGGGCATAGCTTCTAACAATTCCGCATGACTGAGAGTGCGGGGACTGTTCACCGGACACAGCAGAATGCGGCAGGCGAGGGGGGCGATCCATTCCAGCACACCACGTACATCCTTCGATGCTACGGCGGAAAAGATCAGGGTCGGGCGTTTTCCGGGATATTGCTGTTGCCAGGTTTCCGCCAGGACCTTGGCAGCGTGGGGATTGTGGGCGCCATCAAGGATGATTTTTTCATTGCCCGAAGAGATGACTTCAAATCGACCGGGCCACTGGGTGTGCGAGAGGCCGTAGCTGACGGCATCGTAGCGCAAGCAGACGCTGGCGGCGTGCAGTGCCGCCAATGCCACCGCAGCATTCCAGGGTTGGTGTGTGCCGATGAGAGAGAGGGTGTAGCCGTGGAGAGGCTGGTTGACCACGGTGAGCGGCGCACGCATTTCGTTGGCTTGTTCGGCGATGACCCTTTCCGCGTCGGGCTCCTGCGGGGCGGAAATGACGGGCTTTTCCGCACAGATGATGCCGGCTTTTTCTCCGGCGATGGCAGCGATGGTATCACCGAGCCATTGCATGTGATCGAGTCCGATGGGAGTGATCACCGCGACATCGGCAGGCACGGCGGTGGTGGCATCGAGCCGCCCGCCCATGCCGGTTTCCAGCACGATGAGCTCGCATTCTTTTTCGGTGAAATAACGCATCGCCAGCGCGAGCGTGATTTCAAAAAACGTCGGATGCGTCTCCAAACTCTCGCACAGCTCGCGGAGTGCGACAAGGTGGCGCGTGCAGTCTTCCTCGGAAATTTCCGCTCCTGCGACCTTGATGCGTTCGCGATAATCGATGAGATGCGGTGAAGTGAAAAGCCCCGTGCGCATGCCGGAGGCACGTGCCACTGAATCGATGAACGCGCAGGTTGATCCCTTGCCATTGGTGCCCGCCACGTGGATTACCTTTACGCCACAGGCAGGGAAGGCGAGATACTTGCGCAAAAGTTCACGCGGGCCGTCGAGGCCGAGTTTGATGCCAAACAGTTGCGTGGAAAACAACCAGTGGATCGCCTCCGGGTAGGTCATGGGCGCGGTGAGGAAGTCAGGAGGTAACCGAGAAGCGTGCCGAGCTTGTGGCGCAGGGCCTTGCGGTGAACAATGTCATCCAGTAAGCCGTGATCTTTCATGAACTCGGCGGTCTGGAAGCCGGGCGGCAGGTTCTGATGGGTGGTTTCCTTGACCACACGCGGACCGGCAAAGCCGATCATGCATTTTGGTTCGGCCAGATTGATGTCGCCGATGGTGGCGAAAGATGCCGTGACACCACCCGTGGTTGGATGGGTCATCACGGAAATGTAGGGCAAGCCTGCCTCGCTGTGTTGCGCCAGAGCGCCACAGGTTTTGGCCATTTGCATCAAGGACAACATGCCTTCTTGCATGCGTGCGCCGGACGAGGCGGAAATGATGACGATGCCGCGTTTTTCGGCGGTGGCCAATTCGATCGCGCGGGTGATTTTTTCTCCGACCACCGAGCCCATGGATCCGGCGAAAAACTTGAAGTCCATCACAGCAATGACAGCCGGTTGGCCTTCGATGCTTAGTCGACCCGTGACAACGGCATCATTGAGTTCCGACACCGTGCGCTGTTGTTCGATTTTTTCCGGGTATTTCGCGAAGCCCAGCGGGTTGGCGGAAATAAGGTCGGCATCGATTTCTTCGAAGCTGCCTTCATCGGCGAGATTGGCGATGCGTTCGCGTGAACCAAGCAGGAAATGATGGCCACAGGGCGGGCACACATTGAGATTTTGCTTGAGGTCCAACTGATGCAACATGGCATCACAAGACGGACATTTCGTCCACATGCCCTCGGGCATGTCATCGCGTTTCTCTTGTGGTCGGAGACGTGGTCTGTCGAAAATTCCCATAAATCGTGCGTGTTGGATCGAACCGCAGGGTGCCGCGGCAGACCCAGCTTAGCCTCTCATCACGGTTACGACAACAATGTTTTCGTGCTGATTCTTGGCTAAAATGCGTGCGCATTCTTGCACCGTTGCACCGGTGGTGAAGACGTCGTCGATGATGATCAGTCCGGCGGTGTTCTTACGGTCGAGCTTCCGACCCGCGCGAGTGAGTTCGATCGCACCGCGAAGATTTTGCAAGCGTTGGCGTCGGCTCAGGTGGGTCTGGGTGGGGGTGGCGCGCACGCGTTTCAGCGCTTTGACCACAGGAAGTCCTAGAAATTTCCCGAGATGCCGGGCGATTTCCTCCGATTGATTGTAATGACGGCTCTGCTGGCGCTTCCAATGCAGTGGCACAGGGACCAAGGTCCAACGCTCTTCCAGTGCTCGGTTCAAGCGCTCGTCGCCAAACGCCTCGGTCGCGATGTGTGCCAAGTCTCTGGCCAAATACAGATTCTTCTGATATTTGAGCCCATGGATCAGTGTTCGCGCCATCTCGCTGCCTCGGAGCACGGGACGGGCGAAACGGAAATCATAGCTCAGGTCGCGGCAGTTGGGACAGAGGAAATTCGAGGCGATGTTTCCATCGAACACCTCGCCGCATGATTCGCAAAATGGCATGGTGATGCGTGGCAGCGAATCGCGACAGCTATCGCAGAGATAACGACCCTCGCGCAGCGGTTCCTGACACAGCTCGCACGAGGGCGCGTAAATGACATCCAGGATGCGTTGCCAGCATTGACGATGCCATGGCTCGCGGAGCGCAGGCATCATCGATGATGGTAATAAATCCTTCGTTTTGATATGGGAGGATCGCAAATTTTTCAGCGGATTGACAAGAAAATCCGTCGAACATCGGTTCACCAGGTCAGGGTAATGCCGCCATAGAGCGCAGATCCCGCAGCTTGGATGGCTTGACCGTAAAAATAAGAAAGAAAATACGATTCGTTCGTAAAATTCTCCCATCGAGCATGAAGCCGGATGTTTTCGTTGCATTGATAAGATGCATGCAATCGACCCACGGCATAGGATTCGATCGTGGAACCTCCCCATGAGTGATCGGACAAAGCATTGAGTCCTATGCCCATTAGCAAGCGATCCGATGCCAGCCAATCGAGACCCGCATTGACATGGTGGCGCGGTTGTTCGCTGAGGCTGCTCGGCAGGTAGGTCCATGCCAACCGGTATTCTAAGACCTTGTCCAGAAACTTGCCGTTGATTCCTGCTTCCAGTCCTTCTGTGTCAACATTGCCCGCCCGATTGATCGGTAGCGGTTGGGCAAATGAGTTGATACGATTCTCGATGGTGTTGTGAAAGATGGTTAGAATCAAGCCGTGGTTTTCCGTGACTTTCTGCTCGATGCCGAAATCCCAGCCAAGCGATGATTCTGCCCGCAAGTCGGGATTTCCCTTGCCGAAGGAGGACCCGAAAAGATCGAGATAGGTCGGTGCCCGGAATGACGACCCCAGACCCGAACGGATGATGGTGCGCGTGGCATCGATCTCATAAGAGCTGCCGATGCGCCAGGTGCTTTCTTCGCCGTAGGCATCGTAATCCTCCCATCGCCATGCGGCGTAATTTTTCCATTGTCTCGCGGTTTCCCATTCAACCCCGAGATGCAGTCCATAGCGATCGCGGGTCTGATCCGTACCAATGGTATTGCGGAAGTCGCTGCGATGTGTGAAGACCCCGCCTAACAGAACCAGATTGTCCCTCAGCGACCACTCGTGATCATGGAGTAGATTGATGGCCCGCATGTCGGTGCCGTAGTTCCCGAAGCTCGAATCACTATCGTAAAACTCCTGATGGAATCCGCCGATGAAGCTCGTTTTCCAATCGGGTCGCAGTTGTCCATTCCCATAGATGGTGACCAAGGATCCATCAAGACGATCCTCCGAATTTCCTTGATTGTTGTAATAGGCATCCACGCCACGGAAGGTCATACCCGCGCGCCAATCCTGATTGACAGCCTGTTCCAGTCGTAGAGCCGAGCTGCCCTGATGGAAGCCTTCTTGCGGACTGTCGTTATCGGTTTCCTCGTAAGAACCAGATAGGAAATACGATCCAGAGTTTATTTCGCCTTCATGCCGCATCGCGGTGCTGAATGAATTGAAGGACCCCGCTTCGGCAAACAGCGTGCCCTGCGGCTTGCCACTGCCGCGCGCGGTTTCCAACCAGAGCACACCGCCGATGGACTCACCGCCATACGCTGCGCCTTGTGCACCGCGCAGCACCTCCACACGGCCCAAATCAAAGGAACGCGCTGCACCCAACATGTTGCCGAGAGGTGTGGTGGAGTCACTCAGGCGCATACCATCGACCACCAACTGCGAGTAGGCGGTATTCGTGCCGCGAATAAACACGGAGCCGAGGGCGCCGGTTTGTCCACCCGTTGAGGTGGAAATCACTCCTGGTGATTCATTCAACGCATCGCGCAACTGCAACAACCCACGTTTTTTCCACTCCCGCGCATCGAATACCGCTACGCTCGATGCAATGTCGCTGGCCTGACGCGGACTTCGCAGCGCGGAGACCACGATGCTATCCCATTCTTGATCGACTTCCGCATGGCTCACCGCCGTGGCGAATATGCCGATCATCCCTCGTGCCACGCAGACACGCCAACTCAAACCTCTCCTGGAGGTCGTTTTCTTTTGTTTCATGGATACGGTATCTCACAACCTGAACTCCGCAGGTTTTTCGACGCATGACGAGGCTGGCGATCTGACTTTTTTCCTTTGTTCCCAAAAGAAAATCACAGTGGCGGTACCGCGCCGGAATTTCACCGGCTTCTCCAACAATTTCCTGCTCCGTCCAAGAGCTTCCCCATCAGGACCGGTTGCCCGGCACAAGGGTGATAGCGATCCATGCACCAAATGACAAGCCCTTGTTGTCTCGAGAAACAAAAGCCTCGGTGGCTCGATCAGCTATCGATCAGTGCGAACTTGAGTTCACCTTCGGAAACAACCTCGCCATTGACCAAGCAACGGACTTTCGTTTGTCCGATGGAACCACGGATCTTGATGACTTCGGCTTCGATGAACAAAGTGTCACCCGGTAGCACGGGTCGACGCCATTTCACACTATCCGCACTCATGAAATACCCGATTTTTCCTTGGTTTTCCGGTTTGCGCAACATCAGCACGGAGGAAACTTGGGCCATGGCTTCGAGTTGCAGCACGCCCGGCATGACGGGATGACCGGGGAAGTGCCCCGGGAAAAACGGCTCGTTGATCGTGACGTTTTTTACGCCGGTGCATTTGCTGTCACCTTCGAAATCCACGATGCGATCGACTAGCAGGAACGGATAGCGGTGGGGAAGGATTTTGAGAACATCGTTGATGTCCAATACCGCCTCGCCGCTGGGGATCTTGATCGGTGGCACCATCGAACGCATGCGGCTGTATTCGCGCTTCACCGCAGCGGCCATTTGGGTGTTAGGTCCGTGACCCGGTTTCACGGCGATGACATGGCCGAGAATGCGTTTGCCCGAGAGCATGAGATCGCCGATCAGGTCCAGCGCTTTGTGTCGGGCGAATTCGTTCGAAAAACGTAAGGCTTCCTTCGACATGACTTCATTGCCGCGCACCACCACGGCGTTTTCCAACGAGCCGCCTTTGATGAGCCCTTTATCCAGCAATGGTTTCACGTCCTCGTAGTAAACAAACGTACGTGCTGGAGCGATTTCCTTCTCATAGAGCTCTGGAGTTACTTCGCTAGAAAAATATTGGGTGAAGCGACCATCGGGACCGACGTTGGTGACGGAGACGCGGAAGGTCTTGCTGGGAACGATGGTGATGATGCTGCCATCTCCGCTTTCCTGGTGGATGGGTTCGCGAATGGCCCATATGCGGCGCGTGGCTTTTTGAGCCACAATGCCAGCTTTTTTGATCAGCTCCACAAACGGCCGCGAAGATCCATCGCCAATCGGAGGTTCGTTGGCATTCATTTCGATGATGGCATTGTCCACACCCATGCCAGTCAGAGCAGAAATCACATGCTCCACCGTGTGCACTTTCACTGAACCCTCGGCGAGGGTTGTAGCGCGCTCCACGGTTTTCACCTTGTCGACATCGGCATCAATGAACGGTTGGTCGGCGAGGTCGATGCGACGGAACTTGAAACCATGTCCTTCCGGAGCGGGTTTGATGGTCAGTGAGACTTTTTCGCCCGTGTGAAGAGATGTGCCCTCCAGTGTGGCGGAGGAGGCAAGCGTGTGTTCGTATTCGGTGGCCATGTCGGGCAGTGGTTGTAGGAGGAAAACTACAGAGTGCCAAGCCTGTTTTTGTTTCACATCGTCCGCCGCTCAGGAGATAAAGGCATACGGAAAATCCATTTTCTGATTCATTGACGAAACGCATTCTCGCGTCTACGCTGCGCGCCCGAGCGCGGGACAAGAGCATGGCAGCAAGAACGATCATACGAGTGGGGACGCGAGGAAGCGAACTGGCCTTGTGGCAGGCAAACGCGACCGAGGAGTTGCTGCGTGCGGCGTTTCCCGAGGTGGAGGTCGTCCGTTGCGTCATCAAAACCACCGGAGACCGCCGCACGGATGTTTCCCTCAGTGAGGTGGCAAAAAGCGAAGGGACTCTTGATAAAGGGGTTTTTACCAAGGAACTGGAAATTGCGCTCGAGGCCGATGACATCGATGTAGCGGTTCACAGCCTGAAGGACGTGCCCACCGTGCTGGCCGATCATTTTTGCATTCCTGCCACTTTGGAACGCGCGGGAGTGCGGGATGTGCTGGTCAGCAAAATCCTCGGTGGCCTGGAGGCACTGCCGGAGGGGGCTCGCGTAGGCACCAGCAGCGTGCGTCGCGCTCGACAACTCGCTTGGTTGCGACCTGACCTGCAGATTTTGGATCTGCGGGGCAACGTGCCGACTCGGTTGAAAAAACTGCGTGATGCCGAGGACTACGATGCCATCATGCTGGCTGAGGCTGGGCTCGTGCGTCTGGGCTATCTGCCCAATTCAGACGAACGTTTGTTTTTTGAGGTGATGGATGAACATGAGTTTTATCCGGCAGCTGGGCAGGGCGCAATTGGTCTCGAGATTCGTCGTGACGATTCCTGGATGCTGCAAGTAGTAGAAGCCATTGGTCATAGTGATACATACTTGAGGGTCAGCGCGGAACGCGAATTTTTACGTTTATTGGATGCAGGGTGTCACACACCTGTGGGAGTCTATTCTGCACTGTCAAATGAAGAGCTTTCTATGAGCGCGCGGGTGTTTCCTGAGGCGGGAGGAGAGCCGCGCTTGGCCTCCGTGCAGGGCTCAGCACAGACTCCCCTCGAAGTGGCGAAACAATTGTTTGAAACGTTAGTATGAGCAAAAAAGGAATTTGTTATTTGGTCGGCGCTGGTCCGGGGGATCTGGGTTTGGTGACCTTGCGGGCGAAGGAGTGCATTGAGTTCGCCGATGTGCTGGTCTACGATGCTCTGAGCAGTGGTGAGTTGCTGCGATGGGCGAAGCCGGATTGCGAAAAAATCTATGTTGGTAAACGCGCCAAAAATCATGCGCTGACCCAGGACCAGATCAACGCGCTGATCGTGGCGCGCACCAAGGAAGGAAAAAGTGTGGTTCGCCTCAAGGGGGGAGATCCGATGATCTTCGGCCGCGGCGGCGAAGAGGCCGCTGAACTGGCGGAGGCGGGGGTGGCCTTCGAGATTGTGCCAGGCATCAGCTCTACCATCGCTGGGCCCTGTTACGCGGGGATTCCTGTGACGCATCGCGATCATTGCTCGCAACTGACCATTTTCACAGGTCACGAGGATCCGACCAAGGGGGAGAGTTCCATCGATTACGAGCATCTGGCCAAGGCCCCCGGGACGAAAGTTTTTGTGATGGGGGTGGCGCGCTTGCGTGAAATTTGCGATCAATTCATTCTCCATGGCGCTGAGCCTACCACTCCGATCGCTCTCACTCGCTGGGCGACGACGGGATCACACCGCACGATTGTCGGGACGCTTGCCACGATTGCCGATATCGCGGAGAGTCAGAACTTTTCCTCGCCGGCGGTGGCAGTCATTGGCGATGTGGTGAAGGAAAGAGCGAAAATTTCTTGGTTTGAGACGCGGCCGCTCTTTGGCAAGCGCATCATCGTCACACGCACTCGCGAGCAAGCGGGTACCTTGAGCAAGGAATTGGCACAGCAGGGAGCAGATGTGATTGAACTGCCCGTCATTCGCATCGAAGACCCCGTGGATAAACTAGGATTTGCCGAGCTGGTGGCAACGGCTCATGAGTATGACTGGCTTGTTTTCACCTCACCCAACGGTGTTTCACGTTTCTTCGATGCCTTTTTCTCGATCCACGATGATGCCCGCTGCCTCGGTAAGCCGAAAATCGCTGCGATCGGACCCGGAACTGTGAAAAAACTGCGAGAGTATCACATCGGCTGCGATCTGTTGCCGGAAAAATTTGTGGCAGAGGGATTGGTCGAGGCGTTCAAAAAAGAAGACATCGAAAACCTCACCGTCATGGTCGTGAAGCCCGAGGTTTCACGCGATGTGGTATCGATGGGCTTGCAGGCCATGGGGGCGATCGTTGATGACTGCATTGCCTACCGCACTGTGGCCGAAACGGAAGATCCCACCGGAGCGGTGGCTCGCTTGCGCGAGGAAGGAGCGGACATCGTTACCTTTACCTCGGCGTCGACCGCAGAGCATTTCTTCGCGCTCGACATTCCCTGGCCTGAGCATTGCGTGGCAGGCAGCATAGGACCAGTCACTTCGCAGGCGCTGGTTGAACTCGGGCGCCACCCAGCATTCGAGGCGAAGGAGCACGATATTCCTGGTTTGGTCAAAGCGATACGCAAATACCTCAAGGTTTGATCGGTCTTGTCCGATTCGCAAGTTGCTTTAGAAAACTTGATTTTTTTCGATAAACAAACGGTTGAAATGATCGTTGGAATTATCGGGTTTTTCGATTTTTTTCGATCACTTGTTTGACATCCTTCGTGGTCATCCGATGAACTCGCGTCCGATATGATCGATTTGCGAGTTAAAGGGGATGTGACCAAGAGTCGTCTGATGGAGGCAGCGGAGCGACTGATTGCAGAAAAGGGTTTTGATGCGGTGTCGGTTCGCGATATTACCGGATTGGCCAAGGCGAACGTGGCAGCGGTCAATTACCATTTTGGCAGTCGCGAGGGGCTCCTTGGTGCTCTTCTCGAACAGCGCATGAAGCCCATATTCGCGGATCGAGCCGAGCGCTTGGAAGCCCTGAGTGATGCCGCCACTCCGCGACAGTTGTTCGAGGCCTGGGTGCAGCCCTTGTTGTTTGCTGCAGCCCGCGATGGCATGGATGAAGCGACACATGCTCGTGTGATCGGTCGCTGCCTGGAAGCGACTTTTGCAGGCCTGCATGAGACAACCGGCACTCTAGGAAAAGTTGTTGATGCTACGATGAAGCGCATGCTCGATGCTCGATGGGGTGCCCGCGATGCGATCACCATCGCGTGGCGTTTTCACTTCGCTCAAGGCGCTCTGATTCACGCAATGATTCACGGCACGGCGGTGCATACGGAATTCCGTCTGGCCCGCGTGTTGGAGCAATGGGTCGATGCGATGGTTGCGCAATTCTCCGCTGCGGATCCAGTGATCGCGCGCGATGCTCCGGTCGGGAAAATCACAAAAGCCGTGCGCAAAGATCCTTCATCCTCACCTTTACGTCAGATCGCTGAAGTTGTTTCCGCTGCGATGGAGGTTGTTGAAGTGACTACGGGAACATCGGTGATCGCGTCACCGACGGACAAGCAGCCTCAGTCTACGATCTCTCAACATGTGGGTTCGACAGATGCTTCTGCGGTGGTAAAAAAATCACCTCGTTCGAAAAAAACCAAAGTGGTTGACGACATGGAAGAGCTGTTTTTGCTCTGAGATATCTAGGGGAGTGCTCTGTCTTCCGTGATAGCAAACCCTCAGAATTTCATAAAATCTCAGCGTTTCTTTTCCTCGAAAAATCCTGAGAGGAAAAGCAGACCGGCAGCGATGCAAACGCAGGAATCGGCGACGTTGAAAGTGGGCCACCAACCGCCGCTGGAGGGCATGATTTTTTCAAAGCCTGGCAGCCAGACACTGATGAAATCCACCACGTAGCCTTCCGAGAGTCGTTTCCAGAAACTCT
Source organism: Verrucomicrobiota bacterium (assembly GCA_046052105.1). Lineage (GTDB taxonomy): Bacteria > Verrucomicrobiota > Verrucomicrobiia > Verrucomicrobiales > Akkermansiaceae > UBA956. The sequence continues at coordinate 16,825 of JBJOMZ010000007.1, forward strand.
CCCCGGCAAACTCCTGCAACTGGAATCCTTGAAATAAGCGGTCGGTAAAATTGCCGAAGATGCCGGCTAACAACAGACTCACAGCGATGCGCGCGGGTTTGTTCGAAAACACACCTTTTTTCCAGAAATGGCGAATGCCGAAAAGAGCGAGCATGGGCACGAAGAAAAACACGATGGGTGCCCAGGAAGTGCCATTGCCCATGCCAAAGGCAACGCCTTGGTTGTGGACGCGGATGATGTGGAACCATGAGGTTAGCTCAATGGTGCGGTAGCCGTAGCCCGGCTCCGGAAAATTCAGCACGATCCACCACTTGCTGATTTGATCGAGCACGAAGAGCGGCAGGGTGATCCAGCAGAAGAGTTGGCGAAAAGTGAGGTTCATGGTCACGATTGTTGAACGACCTCATCGCAGCGCTCGCACAAACCGCTCTCGAGCAGGGGTTCGTGGCGGCGGCAGCGGGGGCAGAGTGGGAGATCCGTCTTGCGAGCGCTGGCGGATGCCGTTTCGCCAGTGCGCACTTGGAGTTCGGCAATGATGAAGATTTCCTTCATGGCTTCGATGTCTTGCAGCGCGGTCAGAGCAAGATCATTTTCCGGCACAGTCAGCAGGATGGCGGCTTCGTTGTTGCGCGAGAATTCTTTGGCTTGGATGCAGGGCTCGATGGCAGTTTGAATGAGGTAGCGCAGTTCGAACAAACGATCCATCACCGGCGTAGCAGTGCTGCTGGCGAACCGTGCGTCGGGCTCAGGGAAATCCTGCTCGTGAATGCTACCCGTCGTAAAAGTCGCATGTTCCCAAGCCTCATCGGCGGTGTAGGCAAGGATGGGAGCCAGCAGTCGGCTGATGGCGCTGAAGAGTTCATACATCGCGGTCTGTGAGGCGCGGCGACGCAGCGATTCGGGAGCATCGCAATACATCCTGTCCTTGGTGACATCGATGTAAACAGCGCTGAGGTCGGCAGTGCAGAATTGGTTCAGCGCGTTGAAGACCTTGCGGAATTCGAAGTTCTCGTAAGCCTTGCGGCACTCGCCAACGACCGCGTGTAGTCGCTCCATGATCCAGCGGTCGAACAGCGGCATTTCCTCGGCAGACACGGCATCTTTTTCAGGATTGAAGCCTTCAAGGTTGCCTAATAGAATCCGCAGGGTATTGCGCAGGCGGCGATAGGGCTCGGCGACCTGTTTGAACAATTCCTCGCCGAATGGAACTTCACTCTGCCAGTCGACGGAGCTGACCCATAGGCGCACGATGTCGGCACCGTATTTGTTGTAGTAGTGCGCGGCATCGATGGGCTTGCCGGCTTTCTCGGCTTCGGACTTGGAGAGTTTTTTCTTGTCCTTATCGACCACGAAGCCGTGGGTGAGCACGGCCTTGTAGGGCGCAGCATTGCGATAGGCAACGCTGAGCATGAGCGAGCTCTGAAACCAACCGCGATGCTGGTCAGTGGCTTCGAGATATAGGTCCGCTGGACCGTGAAGTGCGGGATTGCGATCGAGCACGGCGGCATGCGAGCAACCGCTGTCGATCCATACGTCGAGGGTGTCGCGGCATTTTTTCACTCCGGCGGGTAAGCCTAACAACTCGGCGAGTTCGGCATCGGATTTCTCGAACCAGATGTTCGTGCCTTCCTTCTCGACGAGATCGGCAATCTTGCGCGCGAGTGCGGCATCGAGAATGACCGTGCCGTCTTCGTGATAAAACACCGGCAATGGCACACCCCAGGTGCGCTGACGTGAGATGCACCAGTCGGGCCGGGCTTCGACCGTGCCGTAGATGCGGTTGCGACCCCAAGCGGGGAGCCATTGCACCTCATCGATCGCTTCTAGCGCGCGACCGCGGATGTCATCGATGGAAATGAAAAACTGCTCCACCGCACGGAAGATGATGGGCGTTTTCGAGCGCCAGCAATGCGGGTAGCTATGACGATAGACCTCGCGGCCCAGCAGGCTACCGTTCGCCGCCAGCATCTCGATGATGGGTTCATTGCAGGCGAAGACATGCTTGCCTAACAACTCGGGCATTTCCGCTTCTTCGGTGAAATGGCCGTTGTCGTCCACGGGTGAGAGCAGGCCGAGTTGGTTTTGCATGCCGGCAACGTAGTCATCGGCACCGTGACCGGGCGCGATATGCACCGCTCCGGTGCCGGTTTCGGTGGTGACAAAATTCGCGAGAATCACGCGCGAAGTGCGGTCGATGAACGGATGGCGGGCGAGCAGTCCTTCGAGTTCGCGGCCCTTGTGCGCGCGGATTTCCTCCTGCAAGGTGAAGCCGGTTTTTTGTTGGAAGGTTTCCATCAACTCGCGCACGATGACGAGGGTCTCGCTGACGCCTTCTTTTTCGTAGCGACCCACCACGTAAGTGAACTCGGGATGCACGGCGATGCCGAGGTTGGCGGGAAGGGTCCAGGGAGTGGTGGTCCAGATCACCATGGAGGTGTTTTCTGGGAATATATCGGTGATGTTTGATGCGGACTGAAGTCCGCGCTCCACGGGAAACTTCACGAAGATCGCGGGGCTTTCCTTGTCCATGTATTCCACCTCGGCCTCGGCGAGGGCGGTGTGGGCACCATAGGACCATTGCACGGGCTTGCGGCTCTGGTAAATGCGACCATCCTCGACCATCTTCGCGAAGACGCGCAGGATGTCCGCCTCGTAGCTCGGGGCCATGGTGAGGTAGGGGTTTTCCCAATCGCCAAACACTCCCAGTCGACGGAACGATGCGCGCTGGATGTCGATGAACTTCAGTGCAAACTCGGTGCAACGACGACGAATTTCACCGGCCTCGAGACCAGCGGCTTGTTTCACTACCTTGAACTCGATGGGTAGGCCGTGGCAGTCCCAACCGGGAACGAAAGGCACGGCGAAGCCCGCCATGGTTTTCGATTTCACGACCAAATCCTTGAGCACTTTGTTGAGAGCGGTACCCATGTGCACGTCGCCATTGGCGAAGGGAGGGCCATCGTGCAGAATGAAGGTTGATGCCTTTTGTTCGAGGCGACGGTTGAGAATCGTGCGATACAAATCCCGAGCTTCCCAGGCGGCGAGACGCTTGGGTTCGTTCTCAACCAGATCCGCGCGCATGGGGAATTGCGTCTGCGGCAGGGTGATGGTGTCCTTGTAGTTCTTCGGTTCCGCGCTCATGATGGGAGGGCGAGACTACACAGAACAGGCGGGTGGTCAAGAATCGCTGGGGATTTTTCGATGATTGCTACCGCAGAATGGCTCTAATTTTTCAGTGTCAGCAAATAAGCAATCAGGTGTTCCAGGTCCTGTGCAGGGATCACCCCCTTGAACGAAGGCATGGAAGGCGGGTATCCTGCGGCGATTTTCGCGGCTGGTTCGAGAATGGATTCCCGCAGCTCGGCGGCCTTCAGGCGCGAGGCCACATCGTTCAACGGTGGCCCAGTGAGCTTTTCGTCCGCAAGCGAATGGCAACCATTGCAGGCGAATTGGGTAAAGATGATTTTTCCTTTTGCCGCATCACCCGCTAGCAGTGGTGTGGATGCTTCTTTGTCGTGCTCTTGCATTTCCTGTGCACTGGCCAGCGGCAGATGATGAGGACGGCTATAGAGATGCAGAGCAAAGGAATGCTGCGCGTTGGCGAATTGTAGCGTCAGGTCCATCACATCCGATCGACGCAGCAATGGGTAGTCGATGCGCATTGAGCGTCGGTCTGGCGAGAGCGTGAAAGATTTCGCTTCCAGTGTCTGCTCACCGGGTTTCTGGTCCCAGCGGAAATGCCCCGATCCGTAGCTCTTCGTACGTTTGATGTTGAAAAGCCGCAAGGTTCCTGGGGTGATGGATTCGTCTGACTTCAGCGCTCGGTGAAAACTTACCACGATGGCATCGTTTTCGATCTCTAACGAAACTGGGGTTGCCAACGAAGAGGACTGTTCCACCGATGCCAGTCCCATGGTTTTCGGGGTCGTGGGGATATAACCCGAAATGCCCAGTCCGGTGACATACAGTCGGCCAGACTTCGGATGCGTAGCGCCCTTGAGAGAGGGGAAATCAAGCTGCAGAGGAAGCATCCAGGAAAATGCCTGACCTTTCGCGGGAGCCAGAACAGGGAACAAGCGGCCGTTCCAGGAAACTTGCAGAAACTGCTCGCTTAGATCGGGAAATGCCTTGGCTGAGGTGGTGGCAAATCCTGCTGCCGAGCGATTGCTCTGATAGGGGTAGTAGAGCAAGGGCTCGGTGATGGCGGGCGTTTTGTCGAAGTTCGTTGGTGAAAATCCGTAATTCCGCTTGCCGTCTAGGATGCGATGAATCGGTGTGCTGGGAATCTCGTTGCCTTGCTGGTCGGAGGCGAACACCGCTCCATCATTTCGCAGCCCCACAAAGGGCATGCGCAGACCTTGGGCGATGGATTCGATCTTTTGCCCATCAGAGGAGATGCGCAGAATCGCACCGCGGTGCCTGTCGTGTTCGACGAAGGTCTTGCCTCCTTCTTTGTCGATGCCACCCTTGGCGATGAGAAATGAGCCGTTTTTTTCGATGCACATCGACGTCGAGAAATCGCGTGTGTGCAAGCTCTGGGAAAACGCATCGGACGCACAGCGGAAGATATCAATATGATGATCGTCATTGCAATCGATCAGCTCCGTGATCTGATCACGACCTAACACAAACAAGCGCTGCTTGGCATCGATGGTCACGGCCATGGGTTCATACAGTCCTGTGGCGATGCGTTGCCAGGTCGATTTCTCGTCATCGATGCCGGCGATTCTCCAGATGTCGCCATCGAGAGTGCTGAGGATGGCGTCGCCATTGGCATAAAAGGCGATGTCCACCGGACGGATCGCACGAGCACTTTTTGGTAAGGAAAAATCGCGGATGGTAAAGGGCACAAGGACTTTTGCACTGGGGTTTTTCACAGTCAGTGCCGCGGGAAATACCGGCGTAGCGGACTGCGCTGCGGGCACTTGCCATGAGTCTAGAGGCCCGGTGGACAAGACGATGTCGGTCGGTTGTGCGGATGCCGCCACTTCTAACAACTCGCCGTGAATCTTCGCGCCTTTGCTGTTAGTGCGGAAGATTTGCGCGCCGAGGGCGAGACGAAGTGTCTGCCGATGCGGACTGATGCGCATGGCACGTCGGATGGTCCCTTGTGCATCGGCGTTGAGAGATTCTTCCACCATTGCATCGGAAATCTGATAGAGGAAGACCACGATCTTCCCGCGCAGGGCGATGCCGTGAAAGCGCCCCATTGCCGGGGGAATGGGACCTACGGGAGTTTTACCATCGGTGAGAAAATTGAACCGCGGATCCTTGGCTTCGCCGGGTTCCGACGTCACTCCCAACACCTCAGGCGTTTGCTGCAAGATCTTCCCGAGCAAGCGCGGCGGCCTTTCGGCCTTGGCTTTGGCATCGGGATAGGAAATGGCGGCCATCGTGTCATAGGTCAGTGGCGCCTGTCCTGCATCCGACCGCCACAACGCCGCCCAACGCAGTAAATCCGGGTCAAAGCAGGCCCAGTGATCGTGACCGATGGGCACCAACACGCCACGGCGCACACGATTGGGCTTTTTCGCATCGCCGATCACCAATGCACTGCGCAAAAACGGCGTTTCCTTTTCCAGGAACGAGTCGGACGATGGCTGAGCAACCGCTGCCGTCAGGAATAGACTGCCGACCGATAGAGTAGCAGTGAGACGAGATGCAGTGAGGTAGCGCTTCACAAATCGCATAGGCCTACTATGATTCGTAGGTCACTCATGGCGAGCGCGAAAAGTGACAAGCCGTAGTCTTTGGACGGCGTTGAGTCATCACCGCTTAGCTTAGGGCTGGCGATGACCTGCAAATAGCTTTGCTCCTTTTTCCCTGTTCTCCCGCGAACGAAAAGCTGCGATGGTTCCAGCAGTCCAAAGCGGCGCCGCTGCATGGCCAAAAGCTCATTTCTCCATTGACAGTCTGATGGTGGAGTTGTTCATTTGTGCAGTCCTTATGAGCGCGTTATCTCGACCTATGATTCACACCCCGCAGGAGGCCTTGCGGAAGTATTTTGGTTTCAGTGCGTTTCTCGATGGTCAGGAAGAGGTGATGAACGCGATCGTTTCGGGACGCGATGGACTGGTGGTGATGCCGACGGGAGGTGGAAAGTCCTTGTGCTATCAGCTGCCAGCACTGTGTCTCGATGGCGTGACCCTGGTGATTAGTCCACTGATCGCGCTGATGAAGGATCAGGTCGACGCTCTCATCGCCCGTGGCATCGATGCCACGATGATCAACTCCACACTTTCTTGGGAGGAGCAGAAGGAGCGTTTGCAGGGCATTCGTGAGGGACGTTGGAAGCTGGTCTACGTAGCGCCCGAACGCTTTCGCGCCGAGAGTTTTCTCAACGCGCTCCATGGCATCAACATCGCTCTTTTTGCCGTGGATGAAGCGCACTGCCTGAGCCAGTGGGGTCATGATTTTCGTCCGGACTATCTGCGTCTGGGAAGAGCCTTGGAAAAAATCGGCCGTCCGCAATGTGTCGCCCTTACCGCGACCGCCACGCCCATCGTGCGCAAGGATATTATCGAAGTGCTGCAATTGCATGACTACTTCGAGCAAGTCAGCGGCTTTGCTCGGCCGAACCTTTCGCTCAACATCACGGCCACCGAAAATGCCCAACAGAAAGATGAACGGCTCAAGGCAGTCATTTCGGCACATCGCACGGGCATCGTCTATTGCGCTACCCGCAAGAAGGTCGAGGCTGTTTCCGAGACGCTGAGCAGTTGGGGGCTGAAATGTGTGGCCTATCACGGCGGCATGAGTGATGATGAACGCGAGCGCGCGCAAAACGTATTCATCAGCAAGAAGGCCGATGTGGCCGTGGCGACGAATGCCTTCGGCATGGGCATCGACCGTTCCGACGTGCGCTTTGTCATCCATTATGAAATCCCGGGCAGTGTGGAAGCCTACTACCAGGAGGCGGGACGGGCCGGTCGTGATGGCGAGAGCGCGTATTGCGAATTGCTCTACAATTATGCCGATACCAGAACTCAGGAATTTTTCATCGATGGAGCGAATCCCTCGGTGGCGATGATCCGCGATGTCTATCAGTTTTTACAAAACTCCGCCGATGGCGACTTTGAGGTGCGGAAAACGTTGGAGGAAATTGCCGATGGCTGCGAGTTGAAAAATTCAATGTCGGTGGGCAGCGCGCTTACGACTCTGGCCCGTGCCGGTTACATCGAGCGCTTTGACATTCCCGGTAAACGCATGCGCGGCACGCGATTGTTGAAGCCTCAGGTTCTCACGCGTGATCTGCAGTTCGATGAACAGGCGATCGAGGAAAAGGATCGTCGCGACCGCGAGAAACTGAAGGCGATGATCGATTTGTCGTATTCCCGCGTATGCCGACAACAGTGGATCTTGCAATACTTCGGCGAAGAGCATGCCGAAGTCTGCGGCAACTGTGACTACTGCCGCTCCGCTGAGTCCGGTGAAGCCCGCACGGCGTCCGCGGAAGAAGATGTGGTCGTGAAAAAAATTCTCAGTGGTGTTGCTCGCATGTCGCGCAAGACTGGCGCCGGATGGGAGGCGCGGTTCGGTCGTGGCAAAATTGTGCAGATGCTGGTGGGCAGCAAGTCCCAAGACATCCTTGGCAGCGGCTTGCATGAACTCAAAACCTACGGTGTGCTCAAGGATAGGGGCACGGGATACGTGAGCGGTGTCATGCGTGCCTTGCTCGACGCTGGTTTGCTGCGGACGGAGACGGGCGAGTATCCAGTGATCACCCTCACGACCATGGGCGAGAGTGTGATGCTAGGCAAAAGCAGCTACCGACTGATCTGGCCCAAGATCGATGCGCCGAAGATGATCGATCTGCAAGACGCTGGATTCGATCCCGCTGTTTATTCTTATCTCCGCGATCTGCGGGAAAAATTCGCCAAGGCTGAGGAGGTTCCGTCGTATTGCATTTTCAGCAACAAAACGTTAGAGGCATTGGCACGTTATCGCCCCAAAAACAGTGAGGAATTGCTTGCTGTGCCGGGTGTGGGGCCCGTCAAGGCACAGCGTTTCGGCCGTGCTTTTTTGGATGCCTTGGCAAAATTCCGTTAGTGCAGCGGCTTCGCCAGCGGCGAGAGTAGTCGCACCCTTGGGTGAGAGGTCACTGTCTCCGGCAGCGACAAGCGCAGTGTGTGCGTGCCTTTTGTTAGAGAAAGTTTCAGTTCGCCTTGTCGGGCCGTAAGGTCCTTGCCGTCCATTTGCCAAATGGTATCCGCGACGTTGCCAACCTGAATGTTCACCACGCCGTCCTGTAGCATCTCGAAGCGGCTCTCTGCAATCCGGCGTGGCGCACTCTTACCCTTGATCGCCGGCCACTCCGAGGTAGCGAGCATGCCGTTCACCAGGCTGACCGAGGGCTGCGGTTGTTGCAGGTCCTCTTTCTGATGGACGAACCACTGGCGGAGTGTCCCATCCTCCTGCACCTTGAACTCGCCCTCTTTTCCGAGCTCGCTCAGGAAGCGCACGAGGTCGACGAGTTCGTCGCGACGCAAGCTGTTCGTCAGTCCTGCCGGCATCAGGGAGACGGGAATCACTTCTTTTTTACCGACGCCGTTTTTCGGCAAGGTGCGGATTTGCCCCGCCGCATCGGTGAGCAATATTTCCTTGTCGTCCTCCCGCGTGAGGAAGCCCGTGAAACTGGATCCATCCTTCATTTGCACCATGGCGGTGGCATAGCCTTCTTTGATTTTTTTCGAAGGTTGCAGCAGGCTGTCGATGATGTAATCAACCGGCGCGCTGGATCCGATGCTCAGCAGATTCGGTCCGATGTTGCTCCCGACGGGACCAATGGCGTGACAGGCATTACATTGCAATTCCAGTTTCCGATAGATCGTTTCGCCTTTGCTGGCGTTGCCGATTTTGTTCACTTCTTCGATCAGTTGTGCCATTTGTGCGGCATCGGGAGAGGTCACCGGTGTGAGTCCTCCGGCTTGGGTCAGGGCGTCCATCAGCGCCTCCGTGTCGCCGCCTGTGGCGCTGGTTTTTTGCAAGGCTTGGCTCGCCACTTCTTTCGCAATCTTCTTGCCTTGCAATGCGGACGCGAGGACTTGTGGTCCACCTTGTCGGGTCAGATAGGCATCGATCAAATTCGCCGTGGCAATCCCGGCATCTTTTTGCTCGGTGAGAAACTTCACCACCAGCGGAGTCGAGCGGTTCAGATCCCGATGCAGCAGTGCGAGCAAAATGTCCGCTTGCGTCGGCGAGTTCGCCCGTGTGGCGAGCAGTTGCTCCAGAAAAGCCTGCGCAGCGGGGTCGTCCGACTGAGCCAAACTCATTTGCGCGGCACTGGCGCGTGGTCCTACTCCGCGGGCCAGTGTTTCCAGCGAAGCCTTGGCTTCAGACAATTTCCACAGTCCGGCAAGTTGGATGGCGGCAAGTGAGAGCGAATCGTGTTTGTCTTCTAACAGCGTTACCAAAGCGCTGAGGTTTTTCGGTTTCACCTGTCGCTGCTGATGCGCGTTCACGAGTGCCTGCAAAGCGGCCGCGCGCTCATTAGCCGTATGTTGTGGAGAGATGGCGAGATTCAGAATGCGGTCGATTTGTGCAGCTCCTACGGTGCTGCCAACGATGCGGAGCAATTCGATGCGCTGCGCCTCGGTTCCGGATTTTTTCTCGATAATGTCCAGCAACAATCCCGATGCATCCGCTTGCTTCGCGGCTTTCAAGGCGAATAGCAGTCCTGCACTGTTGTTGGCAAAAGTGATTTCTCCCCGCTGCAAAGCAGGCAACCAAGTCGAGGAAAGTTCGTAGCATCCGCGCCAAAGAGCGAAGTCGATGTTGGTGTCCATAGGATGCTGCAGCACCCCAGCAGCGATTTCGATCGCACGCGGCGCGCCCCAGGTGCGCAGCAGGTTGACCGCTTCGAGGCGAACACGCGGATGCGGATCACCGCAAAGCATGGAGAAAAATGTCTCCATATCTCCGCTCGCTAGCGTCTTGCCTTTGGCATCCGTGAGCGCGGAAATCCCTCTATCGACAATGATCTGTCGCATCGCTCGCACCGCGGTCGCACGTGCGGCAGGGTGGTCGGCGTGACCATCTTTTCCATTCAACCAGGCATATCGCATGATCCAAGGCAGTGATACGATTTCGCATGTTTGCGCGGTCCATAGTGCTTCTACCGTGGCCTTGGGTGTGTCGTGTTTCTTGAGGAAACTTTCTAGAAGGATGGGGAGATTTGCCAACTTGCGCGATTTGATTTCCTGCTTGGTCCAATAGCGCACGGCTTGATCCGGAGAAAGCAATTGATCGATCAATGCGGCGTTGTCCAGTTTGGCGAGGTCGACCTTGGGCGCAAGTGGCCGGCCTTTCATCGTCACGCGCCAAATTCTCCCGCGCTCCTGATCGCGGCGCGGATCACGGAAATCCACTTCGCCGTGCTGGATGATGGGGTTGAACCAATCAGCGAGATAGATGGCGCCGTCGGGGCCGATGTTTACATCCACAGGACGGAACGAGCCGTGCGTGGAGCTCATCAGATCCGGTAATTGCTGGGATCGATACCCACTGTCGGCCTCGGTGAGAGCGAAGCGATTGACGCGATGACCACGGAAATCGCAGGTGATCAACTGTCCCTGCCATTCGGCGCTGAAATGAGTGCCGGTGATTTGTGTGAGACCGCATTGCTTCGGTTGGCCGGGATTCATGCCGCGGAGTGTGCGTGGCAATTGGTCAGGCAAACAACGGAAGGTGGCGCCGGGGAAGACATAGTTGATGCCATCACCCCAAGCACCGTCGGTGGTGAAACTTTGTCCCCAATCATCGAAAATGTGTCCCCATGGATTGATTTGTCCCATGGTGAAGACTTCCAGTCTGCCGTTGCGTGGTTGGAATTGCCAGATGCCGCTTCCCATCAGGCGCCGCACACCGAACGGTGTTTCAATGTGACTGTGAATGTATACGCTCTGGTTGAAATACAGATTGCCATCAGGGCCACCCTTGATGGTGTGAAGAATGTGGTGGGTATCCTCGGTTCCAAAACCGCTGAGCAGCACCTTGCTCTTGTCGGCCTTGCCATCGCCATCGGTGTCTTGCATGAAAAGCAACTCGGTGGAATTGGCCACATAGGCACCGCCATCCTGCGGCAAAATCCCTGTTGGAATGAGAAGTCCCTCGTAAAACACGGTGCTTTTGTCGGCCACACCATCGCCGTTGGTATCTTCGAGAATGAGAATCTGATCGCTCTGGGTTTGACCGGGTTTGATGTGTGGATAGATCGCGCTGCTGGCGACCCATAGCCTCCCGCGCGCATCCCATGCCATCTGGATGGGTTTGCGAACCATGGGCTCGGTGGCAAACAGATTGACTTCCAGACCCTCGGCGAGGCGGAAGGTTTTCTGTTCCTCGGTCGGATCCGTGGGTGGAATCTCACGCAAATTCCGTTGTCCCATGGCAAACGGGATCAATAGCATCGATAGCAGGACAGGTGCTTTCATGAAAAAAAGAAAGGGAAGTTATGGGTGAGGAAAGGTGCCGAAAATCAGTTGTTCTTTTTCGGCGATAAGAGGATCGAATTGCGGGATCTCCGCACCGTTGCGTCCTTGTTCGTGCTTGCGCGAGCCGAACAGATAGATTTCGTTTTGCGGACGCCAGCGCTGGAAGAACAGATGGTTTTTGGCGACGATCGTTTCGCGCAGCGACGGGTGTTTGTTGCCTGCCGACAGCGAGAGCCCCAGTGATTTGACAAACAGCGGTGCGATGACGGCATAGTCGTCATCGGTGAATGTCACGCCGTTGATGGTCTGCCAATCGCGCTGTTTCATCTGCCCCAACAGATCGGCAAATCCCAGCGACTTCGTATCCGCCAGGCGCTGGATGGCAGCGGCATAGCGCTCAAGCTCGGCGCCATGGGCGGACAACGCGGGAAAACGCTTCGCATCACGGCTCACGGCGGGTGGCGTCATCAGAATGACTTTCGCCGCGCAGGACGAACCAATCATTTCGATCAGTTTCTCGTAACTGGCGATGAATGGCACTACACCCGCCTCGCCTTGAAAAGAGTCGACCGCACCATAGCAGCAAATTACCGTGGTTGGTTTGATTTCGGCCAATTGCTTGCGCAGTCGTTCGAAGCCCTCGGCGGGTGGTCCGAAATAACTGCGACTTTCGCATCGCGGGGTATCGCCGCTCCACCCCAGGTTTCGCACGCGTAGGTTCTTTCCTGCCGTGGCCTCGGTGAACGCCGTTTCGAGATGCCCAAGCCGATAGTCCCGTTCGAAAAACGTATCGCCTAACAGCACCACGGTTTCGTTTTTATCGAAACGCACCTGCGGCGCCGCCAACAACAAAAGACACTGGGAGACCCAAAATAAGAGGATTCGGAACAGCATGAGCAAATTACGTGGTTCAGGGGGCGTTCCTGACAAAGGTCATGCAAAAAATCTGTGGAAACTGTGTCAGTAGGCAAAACGTCACGCGCGTGATAGCTCGTTCGTGCGGTCTTTTTCGTTAGGGCTTGATGGTTGTGGCCGCAGAGAGAATCGCTTCGCAGGCTGCTTTGGCCATCAGTGCCGCACCCTCGGTATTCGGATGCACGCGGTCGGGCAACATCTCCGGATGATCCTTGAGTGCTTGATGCATGTCGATCACCCGCAGGTTCTTGTCTTTTGCCAGTTTGTCGACTTGCTGGATCACCACTTGCAGGTTGGGATCGTTGATGCCGAAATTTCCCGCGCCGGGCACGGGGCAGGGGCGGCAGACAAAAACGATGGGCCTGCATGGCAGGTTGCGGAATGATTCCACCAGCTCGGCATAATCCTGATAAAATTCATCGGAAAATTTCCAGTTCTGAGGTTTTGTGTCGTTTGTGCCCAGCATGATCACGACGACATGCGGTGCATGGGAAAGGGCATTGTGGTAGGCTTTTTCATTCCAATACGGATGATCTCCTTTTTTGAGCAGGGTGCGGCCGCTGACTCCAAAATTTCCCACCTCCCACTTTTCTCCTAGCAGTGCCTGCAGTTGGCTGGGATAGGACTTACCACGCGCGGCTCCGCTTCCTTGCGTGATGCTGTCGCCCACACATGCCACCCGTAACAGCGGCTTTTCCTGATGTCCAGTCTGGGCCTTGAGAAGTGACATCAGGGAGCTGAGCAATACGAAAATTTTCCATATGGTTGGTTTCATCGGTTAGTAGGGTGTTTTGAAACGATGTGATAGTCAAGCACGCACTCTGACAGTCAATCTGTCGATCATCTTGATTGTTTTGAATCAGTTGATTGGTTCTAGAAAAAAGAACCAACTGGATCAGAGCGTGAGATCTACGGTTGTTGGCTGGGATCGGATGATGTCGCGCGACTCGTGCCACGGATGCGGATGTGGCGGAAGCGTCCCGTATCATCGAAAGACCCGATGCCAATTTTCCCCCAGGACCAAGTGAGATCGCGTGCGGTGAGTAGGGGTTGGGGATTCCCATCAAACCAGACGGCGATGTCTCCCGTTTCGGCATTCCTCACGACCTTGATGTTGTGCCATGTGTCTTTTTTCCATGGAGTGCCACCCGTGCGGTAGGTGGTGATGGGCTTGCGGTCCGCACGATCAACCCGATGAATCTGGTGATGCGGTTCATCGGCCTTTTCCCCGAGATGGGCGTAGTAAAAGCGATCGGATCCTTGGCCGCCAAAGGCGATGCAAAGATCGTTGTTGCCCTCATTCCATGAGGTAAGTTGGCATTCCATTGTCAGCGAAAAACTGCTCCATTCACGCGATTCAAACCATGCGAGATTGACTGGACTGCGGAATGTGGGCTTGTAAGCGCTTTGCTGCTTCAGGTGCATTTCCTTGGTGGCGGGCAACCATTGCCAAGCCGCCGGGTCACCAAGTTTCCAGGCTTTCTCATCCGCTAACAAGTCCATCGAAAGGGCCGCAGCGCGGCTAGATCCCGCGCAGCAGGCTGGCTCGGTGACTACGGGAGGAATGATCGATAATTCGCCAGCCCACGTCACGGATGAAAAGGCGAACCACAGGGCGATCCGCGCTGGACATTCACAGGTCATCGGGATTCTGCTGGGTGACAGGCTCCTTGGGCATGCCGTCTTCTGGCAAAATTTCATCCAAAAGCCGCTGCACACCTTGCTCGGCGAGCTCACTCTGCGGATGGATTTTCTGGGCCTTCAGGAACCACGCTATCGCGGATCCCGTCTGTTTGGGTGAACGTTTTTCAAACTGCCGTGCGCGATCGAGTGCTTTGGTGAAATCAGCCACCTTGGGAGCTAGCAGTTCCAGTTCACGACCGAGTTTCGGATCGTCAGGAAACTTTTCTCTAACCAATGCCAATTGCTCCCATGCGGCGTAGTCCTGACCCATTTTGGAAAACTCATTGGCCTTGCCGATCGATGCCTCGATGCTGGTGAGGTTGCCGATGATTTGCTTGAAGGCTTCCATTCGCTGTGGGTCGTTTTGAATGGCAGGCGCGATGCGATACTGATCGGTGAAGATCTGGCGATAGTTGTTCTCCGATAGCAGGCGATCGAAGTCGTTTTTGGCCGTCACCAGCGTGCTACCCGCTTCCACCAGTTGATCGAACTCAGCCAACTTTGGATTTTGCGGCCACACTTCCATGGCTTTTTTGATCTCCTCGCGTGCTTTGTCGATTTCATTCGCAGCGACATGGGTTTTGGCCGTCATGATGTGCATGTTCGAGACCCGGGTATAGGTGGCTATCGCCGCATCCGCCTTGTTGCCATTGTAGTCACTGGCCATGCTTTTCATGCTGGCCGAAATCTTTTCCGCAGTCACATAATCCTTGGCATCGATGGCGGCGAGAAGTTTGTAGGACTCGCGAACGAATTCCAAAACCCTACGTTTGCGCTCTCTGGGCAGCGTGCGGATGCCAGGCATGAATTCTCCCACAGCATAGGCCTCGGACAAGCGCTTTGCCGCGGATTCCAATTCTCCCTTATCGACAAGGAAATTGAAGGCTTCCACGCCCTTGTCGCAGTCGCGGATGAACTCGGATGAGAACGTGTCAAGACTCGCAACCGTGGGGCTGAATCCGACCGACTCGTTGAATAGCTTGCTAGTGTCGGAATTCTTGTCGATGTGCAACTTGCTATCGCCGTCCGTCCAGATCTGGTTGTAGAAGCGTGATGCCATCAGCACATGCTGAAATCGGCGCTGCATGAAAAATTGCATCATCAGTGCCTGATACTGGATTTTCGCCTGCACGATCTGGACTTCGCCCTTCAGTTCGTTCTTTTTCTTGAGTGCTTCGATTTCCAGAATACGACGTTGCATGTCCGCATAACGCAGGGACTGCACACCGCGGCCCGGGTCCGTGGCGGCTCCCGTGCGTTGTCCTGGACCACCGTTGCCCTGTTGATTTCCGTTGCCACCGGCGGTCTGTGGTTGTCCTGTCTGACGGCTGGTTCTGACACCTCCTGAAGTGGAGCCAGTTTGATTGAGCGTCGGGTCTTTTTCGTTTGCTGCCTTCCAGTCCGCTTCACGGATCACGCGCTGCTTCTCGTCCTCCAAAGCTTCCATCAACTTTTTGGATCCTTCGACATTCTTGCGGGATACCATTGCGACGTAAACGGCCTGAGAGAGAGAGTCGCACAATTTGGCGTCGCCTGGGTAATTCGAGGCCTTGGGCAGGAGTTTGAATGCCGCATAGAGATTCGGACCCGTCGGATTGTGAGGCGAGACCAAAGCCAGAATCTCGTCGATGGTTTTGCGGTATTCCACCGCTTCTTCGGAGCTGTCTTCGGGTTCGTTCAAATAACGTTCGAATCGGGCGGCGAACAAGCGGTTGTCAGCGATCGCGAAGTTGCGGCCGTTGAAAGTGACGGTTTCGGCCGATGGATCAATGAAGGGCACTTCGTTGCCCATCAGAGGTGCCGAATTCTGCTGTTGCGGCCGCACGATGGTGGTATCACCACCGCCCTGGTTGGCAGCTGGTGCGGGCTTGCCGGAGTCGGGTGGTGGTGTGTAAACCTGCGCGATGCTGGGAAAACACAGGGCGCAGAATAAAAGGGAAGTTTTCATGATCGATGGGCTGATGATGTTAGAGGCGTTCGATTTGAGTGGCTACCGGAACGCCACCTTCACGGAATTTTACCTTGATGGCATATTTTTGGGAGCGTTCGATGTTGAGGTCGTTGAACGAAGAGGGGATTTCGATGCCGATCAGTTCCTCGCTGCCATTGACTAGCAGCGATACCAACTGACCGTTGTCGCGAGGCCAGCGTTGATCCACGGTTCCCTCGACAAGATACTCGTTGCCGCGCAGAGAGTTTCCGTTTTCAAGAAACTCGCTCATCGACAGGGGCGTAGCGCCCTTGATTTTCTGCTTGCTGTCCTTCATCAGGAACTTCGCTCCCAGGATGGCAGCAATGATGAAAACCGCGATTCCGAGGAGCACGGTGTAATTGGGTCCGGAACTGGCGCGTCGAGGCATAACGTAGGAAGACTAACAGGTGAATGGCGGGTTGTGGAGCAAAAAGAACGGCATTTAATCCCATTGGTGGCGCTTCGCTCCCAAGAGAGCGACAAGCAAACCTACCGCGATGTGGAGGCCGAGCAAGTAAAGACAGAAGTTCTGCGGTGTGATGCTGGTTGAGATTACCGACTTCACGGCAAGGTTGCGGGCTGTGGCCAGCGCTTCCACCGATCCCGACCATGCCCAGTAAGCCGAAATGAAGGGGCGTGTGAAGGTCTCGATCTTTTCAGGCAAGGCCAGCACGGCACCTGAAAGCGGCAATTGAAACCCGACGAGGTAGATCGAGAGCAAAGATGCCTGTTCCGCCGTTTTCATCATCGCGGAAATACCCAAGCATACCGCGGTCATGGCCGCATTGCAAAGCAGCAGGAACAATGCGTGCTGGGCGAAGGTGCCGTCGAAAGGTGAAAAGATGTTCACAAACACCGCCATCCACAGCGACTGGGCAATCACAAGGCAGGAAAGAAACGCCACTTTGCTTGCCAAGTAGGCGCTAGGGCGGAGGCCGCCGAATTTTTCCTTCTCGTAAATCTGCCGCTCCCCGGCGATTTCACGCGCGGAGTTGTTCGAGCCCATCAGGCCCAATAGCACCACTTGAAACATGATGATGCCTGAAAGCGCGGAGCCGGCCTTCATGTTGTCCTGCCGCACGTTTTGTTGCTCCGTGATCTCCTGCAATATGTCAGTCTGGCGCATGTCGGAAAGAGTGCGGATCTGAACATTCGCCTTGTCGCTGAACAACGAAACGAGGATGGGGAAGCAAATCATGATGGCAAGTTGCAAAAACACCTGGCCACGATCGCGGAAAAAAATCCGCCAGCGCCGCGAAAGCAAGGTAACGAACTGGCTGACGACGCCTGGTGTGCTTACATCTTCCTCTGCCTCCTCTCCGTCCTGCGTAGGTTTTTTCTCGCTCAGCTGAAGGTCTCCCGCAGCGATGTTCTTTTCGCGCAGTCTTTCAATTTTTTGATAATACGCATCGCGGTGTTTCAGCCAAGATGATTGCCACCGCGCGGAAGGTTGTTTGCCGAGACGTGGGTAGATTTCCTCGGTATCATTGACGGAAAAATAATGCGAAAGCATGTCCGGCGGCCCGTGATACGCCACCCGCCCCTCATGCAATACCAATATGGAGTCGTAGAGTTCGAAGTGCGCCAACGAATGCGTCACCGATAATACGATGCGTCCATCCTTGCGCGAGAGGTCGTGCAGCAGTTTGACGATTTCCCTTTCCGATCGAGGATCGAGACCAGAGGTAACCTCATCGCAGAGGAGAATCTTGGGGTCGGACACCAGTTCCATGGCAAGTCCCAAGCGACGTTTCTGACCACCGGAAAGGACCTTGACCGGACGGTCGGCGATGGCCGTCAATCCGGTTTCTTCCAGGGCCTTGTCAATTCGTGCGTCGAGATCCTCGATACTATGTGTTTTGATGCGCAAACGTGTGGCAGCCTCCACGGACTCATCCACCGTTAGCGGGTCGTAGGCGATCGAAAACTGCGGCACGTAGCCGATTTCCGATGGCGCGAAATCGTAGCCGTCGGAGAGGCTTTGACCATTCCATAACAAGCTGCCGCCGCTCTCTGCATTCAAGCCCGCGATGGTTTTGAGCAGTGTCGTTTTTCCGCATCCCGATGGACCCACAATCGCCATAAAATGGCCGCGGGGGATTTTCAGGGAAACCTGATCGACGAGGTTGACTTCTTCGCCGTCTTTGTTGATGGAAAAACAAACTTCCTGTAATTCAAGCATATGGGGTAAAACGAAGGAAACGCGATTTCTCTTTCGTTGGCGAGACGGAATTTCGGATTATTGTCATGCCATAGCGTTTTTACGCCAGAGTCTCCACTATCGCAGCGGCGGGAATTTTTGCAGCTTGCGCTGGAGCGATCGGCGATGCAAGCCCAGCACTCGTGCGGCTTCGCTGATGTTGCCCTCGCAGTCGGACATGACGCGCTGGATGTGCTCCCACTCGACACGTTCCAAGCTCGGCGCGTTTATGTTCGGTGAGCGATCTATCCCTCGATCCTTGCGATCCAGGACGGCGAGCAGTTGATCCGTATCTGTGGGCTTGATGAGGTAATCGGTGGCCCCGAGACGCACCGCTTCCATTGCCGTGGCGATGCTGCCGTATCCCGTATGAATGAGAATGCGCATCTGCGGGCGTTTGAGCATGATCGCGCGCAGCACATCGATGCCGTTGCGCCGTGGCATGTTGAGATCGAGAATTGCCGAGTCGATGTGTTGCTCTTCACTGATACGGATCGCCTCATCGCCATCACGGGCGGTGATCACCGTGTGACCGCGTGTAGTCAATGCCCGGGCGAGTCTCAGGCGGTAGGCGTCATCGTCGTCTGCCAGCAATATGGTCATGGTGATTCTTCTCGGGATGGCATGTGCAAGAGCAAGCGAGCATGCGTGCGACCGTCATCGGATCGATGCATGGCAAATTCTCCGCGCAATCGTTGTGCGAGGCAGTGAACAAGAAACAGCCCCAAGCCCATGCCTTCGCCAGGCGCTTTGGTGGTGAAAAATGGATCGCTCGCTCGTAGTAGGACTTCGGGATCAGGTTCCGGACCTGAATCGATCACCACAATTTCGCAGCCTTCTTCCAAGGGGGCGATCCGCAATTCGATCATTCCACCGCTGGCATCGGCCTGAGCCGCGTTCTGGATGAGAATGATGAGCGCCTGCACGGTGGCATCGTGCGGCAAGTGCCAGACGGCAGGCATTTCATGGACAAGGCGCAGACGCGATGCGATGTCGTGGGAGAGTTTGTCTCTCACGGATCGCCATAGTAGGGCGGCGGAAACCTCCACACAGGGATCACCGATGCCGAAAGTGTTGCGTTCGTTGAGTTGGTCGAGAATGAGACGGCAACGGCGAGCTTGTTCGTGAATGAGTTCGACATCTTCGCGCAGATCGGCATCCATGGTTTCAGGCAGCTGTCGCAGCAATTCGGAGCTTGCCAGCGAAATGGTGGCCAGAGGCGATCCGAGTTCATGTGCCACCCCTGCCGACATGGTCGCCAGCGCCGCGAAATGCGTGCTTTTTTCTGCTCGCACTCGTGCTGATTGCAAGGCCTCGTCCTGCTCCAGCAGGATGCGATGCATGCGGGACACAAATGCCGCGATGAAACAAGCGGTGACGATGAACGCGATCAACATCCCTTGCAAATGCCAGCTGTAGCTTTCACAGCCGCTGGCAATCTCCATGTCACCCAGCATGACGGGTCGATGGTAAAAAAAGATCAGCAGGTATGCAGCGATGCATCCCAATACCAAACTCCACAAATTCGGTCTGGACAGCGTCATCGCCGCGAGCGCGATGTGGAGCAGATAGAACGATGTGAACGGATTGTGCGGGCCTCCAGTGAAATAAATCAATACGGACAAGAGCAGTGCATCCAACCATAAACTCCATCCTCGCAGTATCGCCTTCGGGTATCGCGGAAATAGCAGGTTGGATCCCACGGTGACACCCAGCACCACCGACATGGGCCACCACGGAACTTTGACATCATACATGGAAAACGCGACAACGGCGGCAAGAAACTGTCCCAGCACTGCCAGCCAGCGCATGCGGATGATCCAGCGTATGCTGATCGATTGACGATGTTGCAGGGGTGATTTTGTCACAACCCCATCGTGAACGTTCTTGTCTTCTGCGACAAGTGTTTCCATCGCGAAAGCATGCGGCATTTTGCCACATTCACAGAAATCAAATCATCGTTATCATGGCCTGCGATGTCCCAAACTTGCTATTTGATAATGTTGGCGGGAGCAACCGTGACGTTGAGCGCGCAGCAACGTTCCCAAGACCTCGACCCCGTGCTGGTGCAGGCAGCGCACGTCAGTAACACACTCACCGTTCCCAGTTCTCAGCAGAGCCGCGAGGAATTGCAGAAAACACCTGGCGGTACAGAAGTGGTGGACGCGGATCGATATCTGTTAGGGCGATCATCCACCCTCGCCGATACGTTTTTCCTTTCTCCGGGAGTGATCGCGCAGCCGCGCTTCGGGTCCGATGAGGCGCGGCTTTCCATTCGCGGTTCAGGATTGCAACGAACCTTTCACGGTCGCGGCATTCGTGTGATGCAGGACGGTGTGCCGCTCAATCTTGCCGATGGCGGATTCGACATGCAGGCAATCGAACCCACCGCCACGAATTATATCAATGTCTGGCGCGGTGGCAATGCGCTGGCGTATGGGGCCTCGACTCTCGGTGGCGCCATTGATTTCATTTCACAAACGGGTCGTTCGGACCCGGGGGACACACTGCGGGTGGAAGCGGGATCATGGGATTACTGGCGCGCTACCTTGAGCCACGGTTGGAGCGATGCCTCACGCGATTTGTATGCATCGTTCACAACGCAGCAGCAGGATGGCTTCCGTGATCACGCACAGCAGGAAAACCTCCGGCTCTTCAGCAATCTGGGCTGGCGTATCCAAGACAACATCGAGACACGATTCTATCTCAGTGCGGTGCAGACACGTTCTGAGCTACCTGGCTCTCTGACGATGCAGCAGATGAGGGACGATCCACGTCAGGCGAATGCAGCCAACTTGCTGCGCGATCAACGACGTGATTTTGATCTCATTCGCATTGCCAATAAAACCACCTTGCGTGTCGGCGATTCTACCGTGCAGATGTTCGGTGCTTTTTCTTACAAGGACCTGGACCATCCGATTTTTCAGGTGATTGATCAATTATCCCAGGATTTCACGGCAGGGGGGGATTTCACTCATACAAGTGAGTGGATGCATCGTGAAAATCGTCTGAAAGCAGGTGTGCTTTTGACTCACGGTGAAACGAATGCTGCGCAGTTCGGATATGTCGCGCCAAGTTCATCGCGGCGCGGCGCAAAACTCCAGGAGGATGATCAGTCGGCAACGAATGTGGAAGCGTTTATCGAGGATCAATACGAGTTGGGCCATGGATTCACTGGTGTTGCGGGAATGATCGCTTCACACAATCACCGACATAACACCCGCGAATTTGGCGCGGTGAATGCGTCCACGAATTACGATCTAACATATCATCAAATCGCTCCCAAGGTCGGAATGCGCTGGGAGGGTAGGGGCATACAGTTTTTTGCCAATGTATCAGGAAGTTACGAGCCACCTTCGTTCAGCGAGACAGTCACGGCAAACACAGCGCGTGACGCGCAAACGGCAAGCAACTTCGAAATCGGCTCGCGCGGAGCCAAGGATTTTGTGCGATGGGATGTGGCTTTGTATCATTCGGATCTGGAAGACGAATTGCTCGCGGTGCTCGATCCTGTGACCAACCTCAGCACCACCACCAATGCCCAGAAAACCAGCCATTCCGGCATCGAGTTGGGCACGGAAATCGATCTTTTTGGCCAGTCTTGGGACACAACCGCGCAACACCGTTTGGTATTCAGTGGGGCTTGGACTTACGGCCGGTTCCTGTTTGAGGATCATCGCGCCGCTGGTTACGATTATGCAGGAAATGACATCGCTGGTCTGCCACCGCACCTGATTCGCGCGGAGCTGATGTGGCGTCACGCCTCGGGCTATTATGCAGGCCCCACCTGCGAATGGGTGCCGCAGGGCGGCTACATCGATCATCGCAACACCCTGAAAAGCGATTCTTACTGTCTGATCGGTTTTCGCATCGGCAAACGTGCGGAGCAGGGGGTATCCTGGTTCGTGGAGGCCCGCAACGTGTCCGATGAGATCCATGCTGCGACCACCGGCGTCATTGACAATGCCAACGGTGCGGATGTCGCCCAGTTCCTACCAGGCGACGGATTGGGTGTGTTTTCTGGGGTGGAAATTCGCTGGTGACCCTTATCAACTGAGCCCGCAGCGGGAGGCAGGCGAAAGGCGAAAGATGCTGGATCAACGTGTGTTCTGTGCATTACGGGCCATTTGCCCCATGGTGAGTGCGATTTTTTTGATTTTTTTCGTATTTCATGCTTGACCTTGCCCCGTGCAGTCGTCAGTTTCCCGCGCCTACGAAAAGAAGTTGTGCTGAAATCCATGATTTGCGGCGCTACACGGTAACATCAATACAAATTATGAGACTCAAATCCTTTGCCCTCGCACTGGCTGCAATTACCTCCCTCGCTGCACCCGCTTTTGGTGCTGTTCTTATCTCCATCGACATCACTGGCGCTAATGCCCCAGTGGACTCTGGCAGTTCCAGAACTTGGAACTTCTCAGTCACTCAGTCTTTCGAAGTATCGCGGAGTGTTTTCTCCGTAAAACGTGGCAGCCAGACCAACCAACCTATCGTGTTCAGTCTCTACGACGCTCTCGGTGGAACAGGAAATTTGCTGCGCAGTTACACTCTTGCTGCTGCATCCGAAGACACTTCCTATGATCCCCCAACTGTGTTCGATTTTACCAACATCACTCTTACTCCAGGAAATTATTCAGCGACCTTGACTTCCTCCACAGGCACGAGCGGTGCGTTTCAATATTTCCTCAAGAACGGCGCGATCAAACTGTATAATGACAACGGCGCACCGATTCCTACAATCGACGCGACGACTGAGTTGTCTTCCACATTCTACAATACCGACGGCAACACAACAGGTACGTCAACCACGACGAGCTCACCTGTAATTCCTGAGCCGAGCAGCTTGAGCATCCTTGCTCTCACGGGTCTTCTGGCGCTTCGTCGCCGTCGCGCTTAATCCGTCGCGTTACGCATACTGAGCATTTACCATGGAGGCAGTTCTTTGAACTGCCTCCATGTTTTTTATGGTGAAAAGGGTGCGATAGTTCAAATTTGCGGCGCGCCCCAGCAGATCGTTGATTTGCTCGATTTCAAGCAAGGATACATGCTAGAATGATGCTAGAATGATGCTTAAGCGAGCAAAGACATAGCTGCGTAACGGCAATGCGTGATCGTCTCACTGCGCTCTCATTTCGGCAAATGGATTTGGCATGTGCCACATCGCGAGAAGAATAAAGGGTATCGATACCGAAGCATGTGCCTCTAGGAAAAATCAAAGCATCAATCCAATTTCCGCTTTGGTGCCGGTTTCGGAGGCGTGGCTCCGGGCTTGGGTGGAGGAGGCTGCTCGAGGCGATTGACTTCGAAATCCAATGTCGCCTGAAAATACGTGTTGCCGTCGATTTCCCATCCGCAGGCTACATTCATGCTATCGGCGATTTCTCGCGCCTTGATGTAGGTGGCAAAACCGTTCGGGTTGACCTTGAAAATCAGAACGTTGCGCGGTGAGGAACGCACCCGATCGCAGATCTTGTGGAAACGACCGCGCGGCTGCTCCATATCGGCAAGACTGGCATCGCCTTTTTTCGGGTCAAAACTGATTCGGTAGGTCAATCGCGTCCACGGCTTGTTATATGGCACGCTGATCGATTGGTTGCGAACTTTGAGGTTGCGCTGGGCGAAAAACTGCACGGTTTTTTCCTGATCGAAAATTTTCACATCGGCCTTTTTCGGAATCTTGCGCAGCTCGCGAAGGAGGTTTCGTTCATTGCTCTTGAAGTCGGCCATGACCATGTTTTTCGCTTCCGCCGGATCGACGAAATGGGCTTGGTCACCGGCGATGTAGCAGTAAAGGATATCCGCGGTTTCAGGAATGTCGCGGCTGTTAGGGATTTTAACAACGGTGGGCTGGGGAACCTTGGGAATGGGAGTTTGGTCCAGGAGCGCTTTCAACCGGTTGATTTCCGCGAGCACGGTTTCGGTTTTCTTACGCTCATCCTCTTCGCTTTTCTTTTGCGTCTCAACCTGTTGTTTCAGTTTTGCCAATTCCAGAAGTCCGGCATCGTGTTTTTTGAGTGAATTCTCGAGCAGCGATAAATCTGCTTCGATCTTGCCAAGTTCCTGCGGAGTGGGTTCGGGGGCCTTGAGCAGTTCCTGTTGTTTCAGGACTTGCTGCTGGATCTGGGTTTTGCGTTGCTGAGCCGCAGCAATTTGTTCGGGGGTGGCGGGCTTGAGGTCATCCAGCAGCTTTTGCACCGTGTTGGTGACGTCGACCTGTAGCAAAATCAGAATCACGATGAGGACGGCAACGACGTTGGTAAGTGCATCCATCAGTGAGTCCATGCTCACCGCTTCCGAGTCGCTGGATTTTTTTCGCGCCATGGTTCTATCGTTTGAGGAAAAGGGTGAGGTCAATTTCGCCCTGGGTGGGAACAGGCAGCTTGCCGATACGGAGATTGTATTTTGTTTCGGCATAGGCTCCCGCGGTGCGGAAGGTGCCATGACCGTCGGCGCGTATCAAAAACAAGACCAGATGCTCGCGGCGGGACTTGAGTTCATTCAAAGTGCCGGCCAATTTGCCATCGGTCTCGATGGTTGCGGCGGATACCGCGGTTTTGCTGCCGCTTTTGTCGAGAATCACCAAGCCATGGGCATTGCATTCGATGAAAACCATTTCGGTGTTGGCCGATATACCCGAACCAGCGGGGTTGATGCGCACGGGCTGCGGTTTGTTGTCCGGCTTGATCTTGCGGCGCTCCAGTTCGGCCTTAAGTTCGCTCAATTGTTTTTCCAGCGTGGGTCGTTCTTTTTTCAGCGCTGCGATCTGGTCGATGAGCTGCTCTAGCATTTTTTGCAGGGCCTCG
>JBJOMZ010000008.1:0-38444 GCA_046052105.1 Verrucomicrobiota bacterium
GATAAAGCCAGGTGGCGAACTTTGCTTTCGACTCAAAATGTCCGAGAGCATTCCATGCCTTGATGAAGACGTCTTGGGTTAAATCCCAAGCGTCCGCCTCGTGGTGTGTCATGTTGCGAATCATGGCGAAAATCCTGTTACGGTGACGCATCACCAGCTGATCGTATGCTTTTAAATCGCCTGACTGAGAGCGGGCGACAAGTTCCGCATCGGCAGTGTTCTCCGCACCATAACCGCCCATCGGTGGATCAGAATGCATAGTCCCCTGCAATAATTGAGACGAAATCAGAGACCATTTATTCATGAATTTTTGCAAAAAAATGCCGAAATGTAAGTGCTGGGACCAACATAGCGTCCGGGCGATCCCATGGCAACGCCAGAATTTCATTCGTGTATCGCTCAATCTCTCGATCGCAATCAAAAAGTAGAATGATTACGGCGGCAATGGTTGATCTTGATGCAAGTCATTGCGTTTTTCATCTTTCTTATCTGCTGCGCTTGCCAGGGCGAGCGAACATGATTTGGTTGACAAATTTTATTTTGATATTTCAAATATCAATTATGCCTCACGCGAAAAACGATCAATTTGATGAAGAGACCGTTGCTCTGGCGGCTTTTGCCAAAGCATTGTCGCACCCTGCCCGGATTCGAATTCTCACTTTTCTGCATGGCAAGGATGCGTGTATGTGTTCCTCGATCGTGGAACATATTCCGCTCTCTCAGCCGTCCGTATCGCGGCATCTCAGCTACCTCAAGGAATCCGGATTAGTCAGTGAAACACCCCGCGGGAATGAAACATTTTACGCCATGGAGACATCCCGCATCGCGCATTTTTGCCAAGTGTTTTCTCAAACTCTCAAACCATCTCAACACTAAAAACATGAAACAGTATCCCCAACAAAAAACGATTGTCATCATTGGTGGTGTCGCTGGAGGAGCTTCCGCCGCAGCGAGAGCTCGCCGTCACTGCGAAGAAACACAAATCATCATCCTGGAGCGAGGACCTGATGTATCCTTCGCCAATTGTGGTCTCCCCTATCATATTGGTGGCGAAATTGCAGATCGCGGAGATCTCGCCGTGCAGACTCCCGCCAGTCTCCGAGCTTTGCTGAAACTTGATGTCAGGACAATGACGGAAGCTTTATCCATCGATCGCAAAAAGAAAATCGTTCGCGTAAAAAATCTCGAATCCCATCAAGAGAGCGAGATTGCCTACGACCAACTGATTTTATCACCCGGCGCTCGTCCGCTTCGGCCGTCGTTACCCGGTATGCAAGACTCAAGGATCATGACCTTACGGAATTTGCAAGATACCGATCGAATCAAGAATGCTGCACTTGCGTCTCGCAGCGTTCTCATCATTGGCGGGGGCTTTATCGGTTTGGAAATGGCAGAGCAAATGGTGCACCTGGGCAAACAAGTTACTCTGGTCGAACGCAATCCTCAGGTGCTGCCACAATTGGATGCATCGATGACTCGCCCACTCGAGAAAGAGCTCACCGCCAAAGGCGTTGAGCTAATTCTTGACGATGGAATCGCAGGCTTCGAGCCCCACAACCAACAACTCAATGCCATACTCGCATCAGGACGCAAGGTTGCTACAGATTTAGTGATTTTATCCATTGGCGTTGAACCCGAGAACTCCCTGGCCCGTGATGCCCGTCTCGAATTGGGACCACGTGGCCACATCATCGTCAACCCATGGCAACAAACCAGCGACCCCGATATTTATGCCGTAGGCGATGTATGTGCCACCCTTGACCCCATTTTGGGGATACAAGTCGCCATCGCACTCGGAGGACCAGCCAACCGCCAAGGTCGCACTGCTGCGGATCACATTTTCCTCGGTGATCGAGCTTTGTCTTATCCTGGAACTATTGGCACTGCCATCGTTCGCGTTTTTGATCTGAGTGCTGGCATCACAGGGTGGAGCGAAAAACGTCTTATGGCTGCTGGTGTCAATTATCAGACCGTGACGGTGAATGCTGCATCCCATGCCAGCTACTACCCAGGCTCGGAAACCGTAACACTCAAATTGCTCTGGAGCCCCGACGATGGCAGAGTTCTCGGTGCACAGGCTGTGGGAAAAGATGGAATTGATAAACGACTTGATGTGATCGCCACAGCAATTAGAGGAAGACTGGGCATTGACGACTTGGCCCACCTGGAGTTGGCCTACGCGCCACCATTTGGTAGTGCCAAAGATGTGGTAAATATCGCCGGCTTTGCTGCCGGAAATATGCGCGACGGTTTCCTCCATCCCGTCATGAACCTTGCGTCTGCTGGCAAACAGATCGTCGATGTAAGGCCCGTTGCCGCAGCCACAAAAAAGCCAGTGGTTGGCGCGAAAAACATCCCCCTAATCGAACTGCGGGGCCGCCTGGATGAACTGGATCGCACGCAACCCGTTTACACCATTTGCCAGATGGGAAAAACGAGTTACTTCGCTGCACGGATTCTCGCGAACAACGGTTTTGTGGCGCACAGTATTCTTGGCGGAGCACATCATCAGTTGTAGGATCGGATCAAAAAGCATGACACAAACCGAATGATCTTGACTTTTTTCCCAGCATGACTAAGCTGCGCGCGGGTTCATACATCATGAATCACTTGGCGCTCTTTTGAGCATCGCCCTTTTCCGGTCTTCGTCGATGAGAAAGATTGTTTGAGGTTTCACCCTACAACTCATCGCTTTGCCAACCACCGTTTTCCGGTGCGTGTTGGCCCATTCAACCAATATGAACGCTACGACATTCGCAGCGCTGCCTCTAGCTGCGCCCCTGCAACGCGTATTGCAAGAACTGCAATACACCACACCCTCCCCGATTCAAGAACAGGCCATTCCGCTATTACTCGATGGGCGTGACCTGTTAGGCTGCGCACAAACCGGCACAGGTAAGACGGCAAGCTTCGCACTACCCATTTTACACGCGCTTCACAAAAACCCGGCAAAGGCCGAACCCAGAAGCTGCCGTGTGCTGGTGCTGGCACCCACCCGCGAACTCGCTTTGCAGGTCGGTAAAAGCTTTGCAACCTACGGTAAATACGTTCCATTCCGCCACACATTGATTTACGGAGGAGTCGGACAGAACCCACAGGTCCAAGCCATGCAACGCGGCGTCGATGTCCTCGTTGCCTGCCCGGGCCGGTTGCTTGATCTCATCGACCAGGGCCACGTCGATCTCTCGCAGGTCGAGTATTTCGTGCTCGATGAAGTCGATCGAATGCTCGACATGGGATTTTTACGCGACGTGAAACGCATCGTCAACATGCTTCCGGCCAAGCGACAATCACTGTTTTTTTCCGCCACACTGGCGCCGAACATTGTCGAGCTCGCCAATAGCATTCTGCGCAATCCTGCCAACGTAAGCATCACTCCCGAGACGACCACAGCGGAAAAGATTGATCAACAAGTCTGCTTTGTGACCAAGGAATCGAAGCGTCCCTTGTTAGAACAATTACTACGAGGTCAGGCAAATGCCATGACTCAAAAGCTTACCATCGTTTTCAGCAGAACCAAACATGGTGCCAACAAACTCGCCAAGAGTCTCAGTGCCGCTGGCTTCCCCTCGGATGCCATCCACGGCAACAAGTCTCAGGCGCAACGCGAAAAAGCACTGGATCGTTTTAAAAAAGGCCTCACACCCATCCTTGTAGCCACTGATGTCGCTGCACGTGGTGTGGATGTCAAGGAAGTCGGTTTGGTTGTGAATTTCGATTTGCCCAATGAGCCGGAAGCTTATGTGCATCGCATCGGTCGCACCGCCCGTGCTGGTGCGGAAGGTCGGGCCGTTTCCTTCTGCTCGGAAGACGAACTGGAATACCTGCGCGATATTGAAAAAATCATTCGAATGTCGATACCTCGCTGGGACAACCACAACTGGCACGAAGAAAACATTGCGGAACGCCACCGCCGTGGCGTCATGCCACAGTCAAGTGGAGCGAAAAAAACGAACCAAAGTGGACAGCGAAATCGGAATTTCCGTCGCAGACGCTCTACGCCACTATGACAAAAAAGCTTCGCTACTCCATCGAGTAGCGAAGCAGGTGAAAAGATTGTTGACTGAATCTGGGCTGAGAGGCGGGGACGCCTCCGACAAGCTTATTTCAAGCCAGCCATGATTTGATCGGTGATGGCTTTGACGAGGGCTTCCGCGTCTGCATTCGCGGCACTGTCACTTTTTGGCGCTGGACCACCGATGGAGCAAACCGTTCCCGGGCGGAATTCAGCGTTGTCACAAAGCTCGCACTCTTTCCAGTTGGCGCGCTTGTCTTCCATGCCGAGCATTTTGCGCAGAGCTATGAGTTCTTTCGCCTGGCCACCCGTAATGGTGAGGAGGTTGCCACCATTGAGTTGCGATGCCACCCACACGGTTTTGCAATAGGACTCGACGTTCTCCATTTTCCAGTAGGCATCCTCAATGTCTTTGCCCCAGGTGATGACACCGTGATTGACCATGAGCACGGCCATGTGATCAACTGCGGCGTTGCCCACGACTTCGGCATTCGCTGGCGTTCCTGGAGTACGATATTCGGCCATTCCAATTTGACCAAGGAACACTTCCGCTTCCGGTATCATGCAGGTGGGTGGCTGCACACCGGCAACGGCGAATGCAGTACCATGAGGGGGATGAGCGTGGCAGCAGGCTTTCGCCTTGGGTTGACGCTTCATGATGGCGAGGTGCGTCATGCACTCGGAGGTGCGTTTGAATTTTCCAGCGAGTTGGTTGCCTTCGAGGTCGACGAGACCCATTTGCTCCACAGTCATGAATCCTTTCGATACGAGAGTCGGCGTGCAAAGCACAAGATTATCTCCCACTCGAATCGTCAAGTTGCCGCCATTACCATCGGTATATTCGCGCGCCCACATGCGCTGGCCGATCTCGACCATACGCTCCTTGAGTTTGGTGATGGCTGGCGAATGGAAAAAAGCTTCGATTTCGGCAGGAGTTTTCGGATCTTGGCCGGGTTTCCAATGGTATTCGTAATCGGGCAGGATAGGATCGACTTTTTTCGGCGCTGGCGCGGCGACCCCGTAGGTTTTTCCCAAGCTACCCAGAACATCCTTGGCCGCAGGCGTGACAACGGCTCCAGCGGGAATGTTGATGTTGCCACTGCGGATCATGGCTTCGGCGTCGGCTGCGGTAATAACTTTTTTCATAAAAGGTTGTGAGAGTATCGTGGTTAGACTGTGGTGAATGGGGTGTAATCGATGGTGTCAAAAATCGCGATGCAAAGTGCATCGATGGGAATGGGATCGGCGAAAGGTGCCGTGGCTTCGGCGCCTTCGCTGAAACCGATGACATCGCCTTCGCCAGCACCGAGATTATCGTAAACAATCAGAGAAGACTGGGCGGAGATCTTTTGTTTTTTTGAACAGGCCTCGGAAAACTGCGAGGCATCGAGCGGACTGACAACCAGCCAACGACCACCCTTGAGCGCCGCATCCTGCACACTCATGACGGCTTTTCCAATGACTTGTCCGATTCTCATACCGCTTGCTGTTTTTCGTCGATGATTCCCTGCACAAACATCCTGATAGGCGAAGAATCATCATCGACTAGGTGACGGGCACCAAGGCCGTCTGTGCTCACGAGCACCCGCTCGTGCAGACCGGCACCAAACAAATCAATCGCCACGAAGGGCGCACCTACATTCGCATCACCATCGCCGAGCTGTTGGCAGAGCAACAACTTTTTGCCGCTCAGTGAGCGGTGGCAGTGGGTGGCAACGGCGTTGCCTACAATGCGACAGATGAGCATGGGCGGCGATGATTTTGTTAGATGATGTGAAGGTTGTCCACGAGCACGCAACGGCGCACACGGGTAAAAGTTTTGGGAGTGGTGATGCCTTCGCCGGTAGTGGTGGCGATGGAGTAGGAAAGGTAGCCTTCGCCACCAAGGCCAAGACCTGCCGTGCTCGGACCGTTTTTCACAAAAATGGTGGTATCCATTTCCTTGGCCATCGCTGTCATGTGATCGACGTTGCGGGTGTGAATCATCGCGGAGTGGCGGTAGTTGTGCTCTGCTTGTTTCGCATGCTTCACAGCAGTGGCAAAATCCGGACAGGCGACGATCGGAATCATCGGCATCATTTGCTCCTCCTGCACGAAGGGATGATCGGCACTGGTTTCTCCGAACAGGATGGGCGCAGAACCCGAGACATTGGCACCTGCATGACGCGCAAGCACAGCTGGATCCGCTCCGATGAGGTCACGATTGACGGCTGCATGCGAGCAACCACCGTCAGTCTCCTTGTAGGTGAAAGCAGCTTTCGTAAGTGCATCGATTTGCGCGGCGTTGAGGCGCGCAGCACCCGCTTTTTCGAGCTCCTCCATGAAGCGATTGAACACGGAGCCAACGACAAACACTGCCTTCTCTCCAATACAAAGGAGGTTGTTGTCAAAACCACCGCCTTCGATGACACTGCGCGCGGCTCTGGCGAGGTCGGCGGAATCATCGACAACCACTGTCGGATTCCCCGGACCCGCGCAAATCGAGCGCTTGCCTGACTTCATCGCGGCACTGACGACAGCAGGTCCACCAGTGATGGCGAGCAAAGGAATCTGCTCGTTTTTACAAATCAGATTGAAAGAATCGAGAGTCGGTTGTTCGATGCAGGTGATGAGGTTTGAGATACCGAGTTCGCGTTCGATCGCTTTGTTGTAAGCGCGCACGGCCATGGCAGCGCTGCGGGCGCCCCCGGGATGGGGATTGAAAACGATGGCATTTCCTGCTGCCACCATGCTGATGACATTGCCAGTGAGTGTGGGTACTGAGTGGGTGACAGGAAGGATGGCACCGATGACGCCGAAGGGCGCGAACTCCTCCATCATGATGCCGCCGTCGCCGCTCATCGCATCAGGGCGGAGATATTCCACACCTGGGACGTTTTTCGTGATGAGCAGTTTGCCAATCTTGTGATCGACACGGCCGATCTTGGTTTCTTCCATTTCAAACTTACCCCAAGGTTCGGCATTGGAAACAGCGAGAGTCTTGACGATCTCGATGACTTTGGCGCGCGCGCCAATGCCAGCTTTTTTGAGTTGGAGATGGGCGTGATGAGCGGCATCCGCTGCCTTGTCCACACAGGTGAAAACGCCGTGGTCACCATCGGCACCAGGGCATCCACATCCGCAACCATCCTTTTTAGGAGCAGCAGGCGTCACAGCGACATTCGCCGCCTGCAAGCGGGAAAGAACGCTTTCCACCACGGATTGAATTTGTTGTTGGTCGAGAGTCATGAGGAGAAAAAATATTAGAGTGATCCGCCAGATTTGACTGATGAAACGGATCTATGAGATCATTGGTTTTTGTAGACCGTGGCACCTTGCACTTCCACGCGGTCGACGATAGCGACAACGGCGGCATCCACGGGAACGGGTTTGAGATCACCGGCCTGACGGGCACTACTGCCCTGACAGAAAAGAACCATCTCGCCAACGCCAGCGCCCACGGTATCGATGGCGACAACGGTATTCTGGCCGTTCTTGAACTGACGACCGTCCTTTTCATCCACGAGTTTGGGACGTAGGATCAAGAGCTTGCGGCCCGTGAGATGCTCGTCTTTTTTCGTGGCAACAACCTGGCCGATGACTTCTGCGAGAAACATGATTTTGTTTCGTTAGAGAATGATCGCGCTCACCGCTGTCGAGCGGCGAGCGCGATATCACCGGTTATTTGCGTGGAGCGCGGGCTGCCGCTTCCTTCGGCAACACACCTTCGATCGCGTCGTCGGGACGGGCGATGACGTGGGCGCTGACAACTTCCCCGCAGGTGCTTGCGGCGGCTGCCCCCGTATCGATGGCGGCCTTGACGGCGGCGACATCACCGGTGATGACGGCATTGCACAGGGCGCTGCCCACTTGTTTCATCGGACCGGCGAGTTCGATGTTTGCGGATTTGAGCATCGCATCGACGCCTACGACGAGGCAGGCGAGCCCGCGGGTTTCTAGTAGTCCTACTGCTTGTTTGGCCATAATGGTATTGGTTCGTGGTTGATTGTTGTAAAAAATCAGGAAAGAGAAGAAAGTTTGCGATAAACTTCGCGCGCCAGCACCTGCTCTTCATTGGCAGGGATGACGAGAATTTTGACCCGCGATTCAGCAGCCTGGATTTCGGCTTCCACGGCACGGGTGCCGTTGTTTTTCGAGGTATCGAGAAGGAGCCCGAACTCCTCCAGTCCGGCACATGCTTCCGCGCGCAAATCGGGATTGTTTTCGCCGATCCCGGCAGTGAAGACAAGAGCATCGAGCCCTCCCATCTGCCAGGCGAAGGCTCCTACCCAATGGCGGATCGAGTCCACCATGTGATCCAAAGCCAGCGCAGCATTCACATTTCCGGATTCGCGGGCTGCGATGATGTCGCGAATGTCGTTACTGACGCCGGAAAGCCCTAGCAATCCTGACTCCTTGGTCAACTGACGCTCCGCTTCTTCCAACGACAAACCGAGGGTTTTCATGGCGTAGGGCAGCGCGCCGGAATCGAGTTCGCCCACGCGATTGTTTTGAGGCAGTCCACTTTGTGGGGAAAATCCCATACTGGTTCCGATCGCCACGCCGTTGAGAATGCCCGTTACCGAACTGCTACCACCGAGGTGGCAGGACACCACGCGCAACGGTTTGCCAGCAACGGCATGAGGCCCCTTTTGATAGAGAGCTGCGGTTACGGCGGCCACATCATCACGGCCCAACAACTCCGCGGAACGCTCGGCCACAAACTTGTGACTCGCACCGTGGAAACCGTAGCGCTTGATACCGGCATCGCGCCATGCTTGTGGCAATGCATAGCTCGCTCGCGCTTCCGGAACCCATTGGTAAAAGGCGGTCTCGAACAGTGCGACCAAACGCGCTTTGGGCAGCGATTGGGCGAACTGACGAATCCCGTTGGCGTAAGGAGGATTGTGCGCGGGAGCTACAGCGGCGAAGTCATCGAGAGCTTTCACGCAGGCAGCATCCGCCCACACACAACCACTGAGATCTTTGCCGAGAACGGTTTTGAAACCTACGGCATCAATTTCCTCGGGTGTGCCGATGACACCGTCTTTTTGTAAAGTAGCCAGCGCATCCTCGATCACTGCTGCGTAATCCGCAACCCTCTCATATCCACCCTTTGCCAAAACTTCCTGTCCCGTTGACTCCATGCGATAGAGACGGTATTTGAACGAAGTGGACCCGAGATTGGCAATGAGGATGAGCATATGACAAATTCCGAAAGCAGTGACGCGCGATTTCTGAATCAGGCAAGTTAGCCGATCCAGCTGCCCAGCTTACCGAGATCGTCGTGTGGACGGGCGATGACTTGCACGGAGGTAACAGTGCCCACATTCGCGGCGGCTGCAGCGGCGGCATCGAGACCGGCTTTTACTGCGGCAACATTGCCGGTGAAAAAGCCTGTCACAAGGCCAGAGCCAATTTTGTCCCAGCCGGTCATTTGAATGTCGGCGGATTTCAGAGCGGCGTCCGCGCCCTCGATCAGTGCGATGAAGCCTTTGGTTTCAATGATTCCGATTGCTTGTTTAGCCATAATGGTAGTGTGTTGGAGATTTTGTTAGAATTAAGCGATTCCGAGTTGCACCAACAAATCGTTGTGCGGACGGGCGATCACGTGGGATCCGACGAGCTCGCCGACACGACCAGCAGCATCAGCACCCGCTGCTACAGCGGACTTGACGCTACCGACATCGCCTTTGACGATAACGGTGAGGAAGCCTCCGCCGGTTTGAATTTGTTTCACGAGTTCGACGTTAGCCGCTTTCGTCATGGCATCGGTAGCTTCGACGCTGCCGACATATCCTTTGGTTTCAATGAATCCGAGTGCTGCACTCATAGTGGTATGTTGTTGTTAGATGTGGTTGATTGTTGGAAAATTATTTGATCAGTTCGCAGAAAGTATCAGGTTTGAGTCCGCAGGCGTTACCTTCATCGGTATCAATGTGAACCTCCAATTTAAAAGAGGGATCCACGCGGACAACAAGATTGTCGAAAGTCATGCCCAGGGCCCCATGAACCTTGAGTTTCATTGTGTCGAGATGTTTCACATCGTAAAATGCGGCATCGTCCGGGTGCATGTGAACGTGAGGTTGTGCACGAATGATGCCTTCTTTCATTTCGAAATAACCATGAGGTCCCATCAGCATTCCACCGGGAGTGCCCGCAATATCACCGGACATTTTTACGGGAATGTCGAAGCCGAGAGCAATCGAGTCCGTGTAAGCGAGTTCCACTTGGTTGAGATTACGGCAGGGACCAAGGATGCGAAGATTGGAAATCACACGACTACGAGGCCCGATCAAAGTGACAGTCTCCTTGGCTGCAAACTGACCATGCTGGTAGAGATCTTTCATCGGCTTAAGCTGGTAGCCTGGACCAAAAAGCGCCTCGACAGCTTCTTGTGTCAAGTGACAGTGACGAGCGCTGATGTTCACCAAAAGTTTGTTCGGCGCCTGACGTGGTAAAGGCTTCTTCAGAGTTGCGTAGACTTGCTCGCGCACCAGTTGTTCGATCAAATCTCGTGAGATCTTGGGTTGAGTGGAAGAGGACATCGACACCCCATAGTTCTTTGTTTTGTCGACTTTGTCAACCAAAAACCAAAAAAAACCAATTATTTCCAAAAAAATGATCCTACCAATCAGTTGGCAGGTCAATTTTTGAGACCAAAAAGAGCCGATCCTGACACATCTCTTCTTACGAAAAATCTTATTTTCCTCCAAACTGAACCATCCGTAGCCATCGGTAAAAACCCAAGAGAATCGTTCACTGTCTCAATATTTTTCCATTATTGAGAAAAAAAATGTTTTTTTGATCGTAGTTAGAAGCCCAGTTTTATTCTCATGTTTTCTTTACCCTTTGTTTTTTTGCTTTTGCTGACGTGCGTGCTGGCACGCGCACAAAATCAGGCAGGTCAGGAGATCGCGCTCCCTCCTGCGGAATTTACGAAACTGGATACATTTGAATCAGTGAATCTCGAAGAAGCTGACAAGTTGTTCAAAAAGCCAGATTTTCAAGGTGCCTATGCGTCTTACAAAGCATTTTCCTTCGAATTCCCCAAAAGCAAAGCACTACCCTACGTATTGCTTCGGCAAGGTCGTTGCCTCCACAAGCTCGACAAAAGAAATGCAGCAATCAAAGCTTACCAGGAAGTCATCGACTACTTCCCGGATCATATCGCCTACGCCGCCGCCGCGCTCTATTACATCGGTGATTGCCACGGGCTGAATGGGGAAGAAGAAAAGCAGACCGCTACGTGGGCTCGCCTGGTCAAAGACGATGCTTATGTCACGCAACCGAATTCAGGCACCGCATTGGTTCACCTTTCATCCGCCATGGAAAAGCTTGGCAAATTCGAGGAGGCTACCGAATTTCAATGGCGCACCGCAGTCACCTTCCTCAAGACCAACCCCTCAGCCGCGAAATCTGCGCGCGAGGCAGTTCTCAAACATTACGCCACGCGCAATCCCAGTCACGACAGGCTTAAGGAATTTTATGTTGCCGCCAGCGGCTTCGATGGCGAAGGTCGCAGTACTGACAAACCAGAAGAAGATCCTCGCTACTGGACTGCCGCCCTCGATGCCGTCCTCAGAACCCCCTCCGAAACCAGGGAAAACGCTGCCGCATATTGGTCGGCAAAAATTGCTGACCGCTTCAGCGAAAACGACAACCTGCGCATCCTCGCCATCAATCTTACCGCAGTCCACGAAAAAGATACCACCTCCTGGGTAGCCCGTCTCGAAAAACAACTCGCAACCAAACCATTGACCGTCGATCGCATCATCCTCTTCACCTCGCAACTCAAAGCCGAACCGCAACAGCGCTCAGCGTTCTTCACCAAGCACAGCACCAGCCTCATTTCTTCGCTAAAGCCTGCCGAATTACTAGAACTCATTTCAAAACTTCATCATCCTCACCAGTTGCACGACGAGGCCCAAATCGTCATGCGATCCATCCGTGCCGATACCCTCACCGATGCGGAACTTCCTCGTTTCGTACTCCTCGTCAGCCAATACCAGACCGAAGATGAAGTGCTACGCCTCATCGCCCGCATCAAAGACCCTGCGCTCGCCACCAAAACCCGCTTTGATTACTATCTCTCCAAAAGCCACCGCAACGCTCCCTATCAAGAAAAAGCACTCGCTGAAATCCCCGAACTCGCAAAGATCCCAAAATACGCCGACGGCCTCATCTGGACGAAAGCTTCCCTGTTGAAGCAACTCGGTCGCTTCGATACAGCCATCGAGGCATTCCGCACCGCCAACAAACAACCTGACTCCACTTTCGAAATCTCCGAATGCTACGTCGGTCTCAAACAATACGACCAAGCCATCAAAACCGTCGCCGATCTCGAATCCGTCGGCGGCGCCGTGGCTTCTCAAGCCAGTCTCCAGATTGCAAATATCCACAAAATATCGGGTGATAAAGCCCAAGAAGTGGCCCAACTCCGCACCGTATTGCGCCGCTATCCGAAAACCAAAGAATCTGCCAACGCCCACGACCGACTCGAAGCCTATGGCGTTGCCCTCGTCGGTGGTGAAGCCGAGGCTAAAAAGTAATATATACTCCTCTCCTCATGAAAGCCGCCATCCGCATCCTCTTCCTTCTTACCCTACTGATCAAGGCTCAGGAAGACGTCCCTGCCCGCTCACGCGTAACTGGCGAACTTGATCCCCAGGCCAAGCATCTGTTCGACAAAGCGATGGAGCTTATGGACTTCAAACAACATGAGCGTGGTCTTACGATGCTTAATTCCATCGTGCGCGACTACCAGGGCACCATCCTCGCCCACCGCGCCCACATGGCGATGGGCAAACATTTTCTTGATCAGCGCAACACTGCAGACGCCCTGAATCATTTCATGCTTCTGACCCGGGTTCTTGCTCCTGTTCCCGGTGAAACACCTCCCGAGGGCTTTACCGATCTCTACCATGAAGCGCTATACCAAGCCGGCCTGACCCAATACACAGCAGGCCAATACGCAGCTGCATTTCCGATGTTCCGTCGCCTCACAGAAGTCGCCGGAAAAACATCTTGGGCCAATCAAGCCTATTTTTACATCGGAATGAGCCACTATCACATGGGAAATTGGAACAAGGCGATCGACTCGCTATCACTCGTAGGCACAGAGGTCGCCGATAACGCCGCAGACGATCTCGGCTGCATCGAAATCGGCCAACGATTCTATGCCAAAATCGTCGATGCCGATGTGCCAGTGATGCGCAAGCTCAACCAAGCCATCCAGGCGACAGTCAAAGTGTCCAGCGGGGACACTGAAGTCATCACCGGCGCACCCGTACCAGGTAAAGACAATGAAATGCTGGCCTCCATACCTACCGCTCTGGGCATCGCGAAAGCCAATGACGGCATTCTCCAAATAATTGGTGGCGACACCTTGGAAGTCACCTACCTTGATGACTCAACCCTTGATGGAAAAAAAGGGATCCCCCGCACGGGAAAAGTAAGAGCCGTTAGCACGGGCACCGTCGGTTTTTACCTCGGTGATCTCTCCACCCCCGCCTACATCGCCTATCCGGGACAACCGCAGATCGTCATGTTACGCGATGCCGACCTCGATACCTCACCCGCCGCGGAAACCATCACTCTCACCGTCAAATCCCTCTTCAAAGTTGAAGCCAAAGAGGCTGCAGAATCTGATGAATTGTTAGACATCTTCGCCCTCAAGGACGACGAAAAAGACCAATGGGTCGAGCGCGACTCCATCACCGTCACTCTGACGGAAACCGGCGTAGGTTCCGACATCCGTACTGGCGTATTCGTCGGCAAAATCCCGCTCGCACCAATTGCCGAGGGCGTAGAACCCACCAACAAGGACGAAATCCTCCACACCGCCGAGCTCGACGAACTTTCGATATCCTACACCGATCAAGTCCACCTCTACGGCGACGAACCCCGTAACTCCGAGACCCGCATCAAAGTCTCCGGCTCTGTCAACTCCGGGGTATCTGCCGACCAATACGTCGTTTTCGAAGAAATACTCAAGGCCCGCAAAGGCTCAGTTGAAGCCGAAGCCCTCGTCGGTCTCGGCGCCATTTACAAAGACATGGGGCTCGACGCCCGCGCCGCTGAGCGAGCCAATGAAGCCCTCGACAAAGTCGATCCCATCATCGTCAACCGCCTCAAACTTCCCGGTGATCTCGTCGAACAAGCCTTCAAACTGAAATGGGAATCCGAGCTGCTGAAAAACGACTTCACCGCAGCGATGGCGACCTGTCTCGCCTTCAACCGCCTTTACCCTGAATCCATTCTCGCCGATCAAGCCCTCATGACACTCGGCCGCTCTCTCGCTGACCGCGGTGAATACAAGCAGTCCGTCGAGGTTTACAACCGAGTCCTCCAACTCCAAAATCCCATCTCCGCCGCCGAGGCGCAGTTCCGCATTGGTGAAGTCCTCACCAAGGAAGCCGAGGAACTTACCGCTGCCGCCGATGAGCACAACAGCAAATGGGGCAAAGTCGGTCTCACTGCCGCTACCGCCCTTCAAACCCGTATGGCAGCCGCCATCGCCGCCTACCAAAAAACCTATCAAACCTACCCGGAAAGTTCTTACGCCGCCGATGCTATTGGCCGGGTGGTACGCCACTACGTCGAGACCGAAAGCTTCGCCCAAGCCGCCGGATTGTTAGAGAGCGTTTTCGACGAATACCCCGATGCGGCATTCCTCGATGAAATGCTTCTGCTCTGGGCCAATGTCGCCTTCCGCATGAACGATAGCGCCACGGCCAGGGCGAAACTTCAACAACTGCTCTTCGACTACCCCACGAGTCAATACGTTACCGAAGCCCGCAAACGCCTCACAGCCCTCGAAGGCGAGAAACCCGCCGCCGAGGAAAAAGAAACGGAAAAACCCAAAGAGCAATAGCGACCATCTTCCATCCGTGTATTCCGTGCCATCCGTGGTCAAAAAAATGAACCCATCTCCCACAATCCTCCTTACCCTGACAGCTTTGCTGTTAGCCTCAG
Source organism: Verrucomicrobiota bacterium (assembly GCA_046052105.1). Lineage (GTDB taxonomy): Bacteria > Verrucomicrobiota > Verrucomicrobiia > Verrucomicrobiales > Akkermansiaceae > UBA956. The sequence continues at coordinate 14,972 of JBJOMZ010000008.1, forward strand.
CTCCATTGCACGCCGCCACTTTTGACGATCAGCGAACCGCCATAGCCGCCTCCGTCGAAACACAATCGGAAGAGGTTATCCTCAACCTTTTGCTATCCGGGATCGCAGAAAATCAACCCGCCCCCGCCGTGGCCCTCGCCGATGAATGGCTGCGCCGCAACCTTCCCAAAAACCCCGCCACGCTTTTCCAAGCCGCGCGCGCCGCTGAGCTCTCCGGTGAAATTAAAAACGCCATCGCCTTCCACCAGCAAGCTCTCAAGCTCGCCGACCCGAAATCCCCCGAAGCCGGTGAATCGATCACAACCGTCCACACTCTCCTCATCCACCGCCTCGAAGACCCCGCAACCGCCTACTCATTCGCCCAAACGGAAGCCGCCCGCCTTTCCGTCAATCCCGCCTTCCGCCGCTTCGACCGCTGGTTCCTCAACCAAGCTAAAAGCAACATCGATCGGAACGCCGTCGCTTCCCGCCTTCTTGCCACGCTCAAATCCGGCACTGGGCAGGACCAACTCGTCGCCCTTTATAGTAACGACCTGAAATGGCTGCTCGATGCCATCCGCGCCGCCCGCTACGACCAAAAACCCGATCGTTTTCCCGCCGATTTCACTGCCACTGTCAAAACCCTTGCCAGAACCATCTCCTTCGATGAGGAACTCCGCCTCTTCCTCGATTGGTCGGTTTCCGTAAAAGCCTACAACATGGCGAAAATCGACGGCCAGGACGTCAAAGCACCGCACGCCGAAGCCAAAGCTCTCCTTGACAAATTTCCCCGCTACGCCGTCCTTGTGCAGACCGATTGGGCCGGCGGCAGCAACAGCCGACACTACCGCGACGATCCAAAAAAATATTGGGCGCACGAAACCGATACCAAACTTGCCCCCATTCGCGCCGCATTCGCCAAGCTTCCCCCTCTCGACCAAGCCGACCTCCTCCGCACTTGGGGCACGCAATACTACGACAGCGGTCCTCAACTCCTCACCCCCGCCGAAGTCCCCGCCTACATCCTCGCCAATCAAGATTTGGTCAACCGCCGCACCGGTCCCATCCTCACCTTCGATCTCGATAAAATCACTCCCGCCCAAGCCGCCGAGCTCGCTCCAAATCTTGCTCTCAATCCCTCCCCCGAGGCCGCTGTCATCCGATCCCTGGCCGCAGCTGGCGACGCCAAAGACCTCGACAAAGCCATGGCCACCCTCCTCGGTCCGGAAGCATGGCGACTCGACCTTGTCAACCTCGATGGCCGCCTCGCCGACCGCCTCTGGCACATGACCGGTCGCCCCGGCACCAACGCCAAGCGTGATCAAGTCGTCGCCGCCTCCAAAAACTTCGCTGCGTCCATTCCCGCCATTGATCCTGAAGACCAATTCACCATCCTCGTCAGCGACTACCTTTCCCCCGCGCCAAAAATCCCCGCCGTCCGCGCCCGCCTCGCCAAGCTCCTCAACGAATCCCCCGACCTCGTCACAACCGCACTCGCTGATACCCGGCTCGAAACCCAGCTCCTCGTCCGCGATGCCATCTTCACGGACCTCGGCAATCCCAACGGCCCACTCCGACTCAAGGCGAACAAAAAACGCAACATCAACCCCAAACCCACCGACGCCCACCCGCTCGAACCCGACCTCCGCAAAGCTCTCCAAGCCAACGCCAACAACCCCGAGAATTGGCTCGTCACCATGTGGGTGAAATCCCTCGGATCTAACAAAACCGAAGAGTCCACCCAACTCGCCGAGACACTCCTGAAAGTCCCCACTCTCAACGTCGAAGCCCGCTACGCCCTGCGCGCCCATGCCCCGGAAAAAGCCCTCACCCCCGCGCAGCTCGCCATTTTCAACTCAGCCACTGTCGATCTCACCACTCTCCCTGAAACCGCCGATGCCCCCACCGTCATCGCCGCTCTCAACAAAGCGATCGACGCCGCGAAAAAAGCCCCCGTTTTCACCGAAGTCACTGGCCTCGACGCTCTCGCCAAACTCCCTGCGGCAACTTTTGAAAACGACGAACTCCAGCAACGGCTCGTCACACTCATCGATCAAAAAGTCGCACTCACACCCACCGCCGCCTTCAGTGAAAAACTTTTCACCACGATAACCAAACGCAACAAGCCCGCCGAGCTCCTGCGAACCTCCGGTTATCTCTGGAAAAACGTTGCCACCTTCCACCGCACCTATCCCGCGATGCTCACTTTTGCGGAGGCATCACTGGAAGCCAACCCCTCCGTATCCCTCATTCTCGCCCTCGATGGCCTCACCTCCATCGAACGTCACAAGCAGGGTCATACCTGGTTCAAAAAAGAAACCGATGTCCCTCGCCTCAAGGGCATCCGCAGCAAGGCTGCCTCGCAACTCGGTCTCTTCAGCATCCCCGTGCCTCCCACGCATCCCGCCTACCCCATTTACCAAGCCCAGACCGAATGGATGTCCGGCAATGAAGACTCCGCCTGGAAACTCCTCGATGCGAATTGGGAAACCTTCACCACCACCTACCGCGAGCTCTCGATTCCTTTTTTGCTCTGGACTCTCGAACGCACGATTTTCGGTCGCGATGAATCCCGCCAGGAGTTTTTCGTGAAAGCCCTGCTCGACTGGTCCGGCGAACCCACCTCACCACTCACCCCCACGGAAAAGGCCTCCATCGAGCTCTCTTACGGCGACATCGCTCTCCAGCGCGGCCAGGTCAATCAAGCTCACGAAATCTACTCCCGCACCCGCTCGAACCCTGCCTACGCCCAGCTACCCATCCGCCACCAAGCCTCCCTCCGCCGCGTCCGCGCCGAACGCATCGCGAAAAATCACGATGCCGCTCTGCAAACCCTCGCCGACCTTGAACTCGAACGCGTACCAGAAATCTGGACCGAGGTCCGCTTTGCCCGCGCCGAGGTTTATTTCGACCGTGAGGATTTCGATGACGCCAAAGACGACATCGATTCCATCCTCGCCCGCGAGCCGAATCATGCCGACTCGAAGATCCTGCTCGGCAAGGTCCGACTCAAGCGCCAGAAGCTCATGGAAGCCACCGAGGTCGAACTCGGCTCCACTACCGCCCAGAAAAACATCGTCCCCGGCGAGCGTTTGAAAGTCACTCTCAGCGACCCCACGCTCGCCGTCTCCGGTGCTGGCACGGAGATCGAAGTTGTCGTCTGGGCCACCTCCGGTGACAAGGAAACCTTTTTCCTCCGCCAGTTCGGCGATGAAAAAACCAAGTTCCGCGGCGAAGTCGGCACCGCCCTCGGCGCGCCCAATCCCGCCGACGGCACGCTGCAAGTCATCGGCGATGACGAGGTTTTCTACGCCTATTCGGATCGCTTCCGCGAAAAAATGAACAACATGGAAGAAAAGCGCGGCGGACCCATCACCGTCGCCTCGGATGCCACACTCATGGCCTCCGCCCGCAAGCTCCTCACCGAGGCGGAACAACGCGCCGCCGATATGGAAATGCTGATGGAAAAAATCGGCAATACGGAGAACAAGGAAACCGCCGCCAAGGCCCTCCTGGCTTCCGGTGAAGTCAAGCTGAAGCACGAGCGCCACATCGCCACCATCGCCAAACCGGGCAACCCCATCCACGTCCGCGTCGCCGACCCCGACCGCTCCCGCACCGCGGAAACCGACGAACTCGCCATCAGCGTCAGCACCTCCAGCGGTGATTCCATTTCCCGCATCACGCTGAAGGAAACTGGAACACACACCGGCATTTTCGAGGGTCAGATCACCACCGCCCCCGCCCAGGCCAGCGCCTTTGCGCAAAACTCGGAGCCGGGCCGCGCGCCGAACATGGTCATCAGCCCGCTGGCCGACTATCCCGCTTGGCGCCCCATCGCCATGAAGGACATCGTGCCGGAATTCACCGTAGATCTCAACGACAACCTCCCCCTCGGTGAGCTTACCATCGCCGCCCGCGAACCCGGCGCAAAATTGCAGAGATTCCTGATCCAGACTGCCATGAACCCCATGGAGTGGACTACCATCGCCACTTTCCCCACCAGCAAAATCCCGGTCGCCCAGCCTTGGCAACCATCTATCACGGTCGTCTGCGAGGATGCCCGCCACCACGCCTTCGGCGCGCGTTCGGTTTATGAAATGACGGACCTCCGCCGTCACATCAACAGCGGTTGGCTTGCCCACCTGCCGGAGCAGGCGATCAGCCAAAACGTCTCGGGCATTTCCGCAGCACTGCCCGCCAGCATCGTCACGGACATCGCCTGGAAACGTAGCGCTGGGCAACCCAATCCTGTGGTCGTGGCGCGTTTCCAGGCCTTTTTCCACGAAACGCAAAACGTCACCCGCCGCTTCGCCCTCGATCTCGGTAAAATGCCCGATCTCAAAATCCCTGCCGATGGAAAACAAAAAAGCGAGCCCGCCCAGTATCTTATCGCTGTCAATGGCAGGGTCATCACCAGCAAAGATCAACAAGACCTCCGGGGCGAAATCAATCTCGGCCCCGGCATCCACAAATTCGAAATTTGGGCCACCGGTTGGATTTCACAAATCGGCTTTGGTCGCGAACTCAAGCTCCGCGCCAATCTCATTGACCCCGAGCAATTCACCGATGTGACAGATGCGTTTTTTGACCACAAAACCTTCCCCGTTTCGTTGCTCGATCACCGCAATGCCCCCGCCACCATCACCGCGAACACCGACTCCACCGAGTTCAAAATTGCCTTCGCCAAAGACTCCCGCGCCCGCCTCATCCGCCTCGTCATGGTCGGCAGCGAGGGCTCCGTCCCCGCGCTGAACAAGCTCACGCTGACCCAACCCGATGCAAAAAAAATCCTCCCCGTCGCCGAGGACTTCGCCTCCCTCAACAAAAACGAAATTTTAGAAATGCTCACCGGCGATAAAATCTCCGTGCGCTACACCGATGACCGCTTCGTCACCAAATCGCGCGCGCGCCACGAACGTTTCCTTGATGTCTCCTTCACCGATGCCCGCGCCGAGTTCGCCGACATGGAACCACGTTTCAACCCGGGCAAAAACGAGGACGAACCATATTACGAAAAACTCCTTCGTTTCGCCCACAATCAGCCCCTGTCACTCGCCATCCACGATGCCGATATGGACGCCACCGTCGCCCCGGACAAAGTGAAAGTTTCCATCGAAACCAACGACGGCACCAAAGAATTCGAAGCCAAGGAAACCGGCGATTCCACGGGCATTTTCCGTCTCGTCATCACCCCCGTATCCGGAAGCGCCCAAGTTGAGAATCAACTCACCGTGGCCACGGGCGGCACCATCACCGCGCGCTACATGGATCAGGAAAACAACCGTCCCGGCGTTCCCACACCACGCATCGCCACCATCCGTCACGCCGCTTACACTGAGCCGAAAATCCTCCTGTCCCACGCTACCGTCACCCCGCTCGAGCAAGCTGGTCGGCCCGCGACTCTCCACCACAGCTTCGCGAGGCTCAACGCAACCACTCCCTCTATGGGCTTGGAAACGATCCGCCCCTCCTGGAACCTCACCCAAGCCATGCGTACACCCGATGGCAAATACGAAGCCGCCCTCGGCAGCGAGATGTTCATCGAAATCATCGCCCCGCAAATGGCGCGCGGTATCGCGTCGAAAATTGAAGTATTCGCGCAGACCGATCAAAGTCGTGAAGGCGCCACAAACAAGGGCACATTCGACAAAAACCTTCCCGGCACTATCTTATTGGAAGCCGCGCTCGATCCTTTCCAACTCCGCGCGGAATGGCGCAGTGTTCCTTTTCTGCCCATCTACCAAACGACAACTCCTCACTTGTTCGGCAGTAATCCCGATCTCGACCGCTTCTTTGTCACCGTTCCACTCATCCTCGGCAACCAACCCCAATACGGTGCGATGACTTGGCAGGAACGCTACGACCTCGTCAAGTCGATGCGCGAGTCCCTCGATACCTCGCAGGAGATCGAACTCTCCCCCAGCGGTCTCGTCGTCCGTCCCGGCGAAAATGTCCACATCGCTATCCGCTACATCGATGACAAAGGCACCGAGCAATGGGCAACCGCCACCGCGAAGGTGATCACCCATTCCGCCTTCGACATGATGGCCGAGGATTTCCGTGAACCCATGACCGCCGCCTACGTTGGCGAAAATCTCAACCTCCGCGTTGTCGATCTCGGTGCCGATCTTACCGACGCCACTGATACCGTGAAAGTCCTCGTCCAGGCCAAGTCCGGCGCCAAACATCATATCGAACTCCACGAGTCCGGACCACACACGGGCATCTTCAAAGGCTCCTTCGCTCTCACCTACAAAGAAGAAACCGTACCACCCGCCGAGGGCACCGAAGCTGTCCCCTACGACGTCCGCGCCAAGGGCATCTCCGTCACCTACGGCGATACCGTCGCCGCCCGCTACACCGCCGCCAACGGCATCAAATCCCCCATCCGCACCGTCACCATCAGCAAAGGTGCCGATGGCACCATCGAGCCGTTCTCCAAAACCTACGAGGACGCCGGGATCGCCATGCGCACCCAGTTCTCGCTCGCCGAGGCCTATCTCGAAGTCGCGAAACGCCGCCGCAAGCTCGGTGAAAACGAACTTGCCGATCTCGACTACCAAACCGCCAAACAACTCCTCGCCGCCGCCGTCGATCAGTTCAAGGAACCCGCCACCCGCGCACACGCCGAATATCTGTTAGGCAGTCTGACCATGGAGGAAGGCGATGCCGCTGACGATCCCGAAACCAAGGAAACCCGCTATCGTGCCGCACTCACGCGTTTCATGAACGTCACCGGCACCTACTCGGAAACCGTCCACGCCGCCAAATCCCAATACCAGATTGCCACTATCTACGAGCGCCTAAAGGAACCGGAAATCGCCGCTCAGGAATATGTCAAGCTTGCCTACAAATACCCGGACTCCGAGCACCTCGCCGTCTCCATGGCTCGCCTCGGCACTCATTTCCTCAAAAAAGCTGCCGACTACGAAGCGAAGGCAAAACCCCTCCTCGATAGAGGCACCGATGATAAAGACGCCGCCTTTGAAGGCCAAGCCCTGCAAAAAATGGCCATCGCCGAATACCTCAAAACCGCCAGCATTTTCGGTCGCCTCCAACAGCGTTTCCCCACCGATTCACTGTCCGGTCAGGCAGGGATTCGCGCCGGACAAGCATACATGCGTGCTAACAAAAACCAGGAAGCCGTCGATGCCTTTCAGCGGGTTCTCGCCGAGCCCTCTTACGATGGTGTCACCATTCGTGCCCAGGCTATGTATTGGACCGGTATGTGTTACCAAAACCTTCGCCAGCCCATGGCCGCCTACTCCAGCTTCAAGCGCCTCACCTACGATTTCCCCGAAAGCGAGTGGGCCGCCTTCGCGCGCGCCCAACTCTCTCAGGAAAGCATGCTCAACCTGGAAAGCGACCTAGAACTCCAACGCCTCGAAAGCGAAAAATGATCTCCTTAGTCAAATCCATGCCATCCCACTCGAACAGGAATCAGGAATCAGGAGTCAGGAATCAGTTTCTGGCATCCTCTTCCCCATCCGTGCATTCCGTGCCATCCGCGGTTAAAAAATTCTTTCTCCCCCTCAGCCTATCCCTCGCTCTCCCTCTTCTCACCCACGCCTCACCGCTAGACGACCGCGTCACCGCCTTCAAATCTGCCACCATCCAGAATGAAGCCGCCGTTACAGAAATCCTCCAACTTGGCCTTGCTGAGAACCGCTCCGCTCTCGCGTTTGCCACCGTCAAACCATGGCTGGCGCAAAACGAGGCGAGTTCCGCGAAATTCCTTTTCCTCTCTGCCCAGACCGCTGAATTCGCAGGTGAATGGCGCCAATCCGTCAGCTTCTACCGTAAACTCCTCAAATCACCGGACATCGATGCCACAACCGCAGCGATCGCCACACCGTCTTGCTATCGCCTCCTCATCAACCACCTCGGTGACGCCGATTCCGCCTACCTCCTCCTGCGAGAGGAAGGCCTGCGCCTTCGCAATTTCGGCAACAACCGGCAGTTCGATGCATGGTTTTTCGCCAAGGCAGCCGAGCGCAAGGATCTCGCCTCCACCGCGAAGTGGCTCACCGCCATTTACCAAAGTGACGACCCCCGCGAGGCCTACGAACCCTTTCTCACCGATCTCCTCGAGGATCTCGAAACCTACACCTACAATCAGCCCGCTCTGTTCAACGAGCTCAAATCCCTCACGGTAGCCAAACACACCACACCGCTCACGAAAGCCCGGTTGGAATGGTCCACGGCAATTGTGACCTGGCTGCAAAACGTTTCGGAGTTGAGCGAGGCCAAGCGTCCCATCCCGGATGAAATACTGGACGCGCCATTGAAGGCCGCCCGCGAGCTGATCAATGCCTCTCCTTACGAAGGTTCCATTGCCGTTTCCCGAGGGTGGATGCATTTCAGCATGAGACACACGGAAACATTGACGAATCTTCTCAAGCCGAGACGTGCCGAAAAATCGGCTCCGATCCTTGCCGCTCTTCGCACACTCCCGCCCGAGAAGGCGAATGTCATCCTCAATATGCAGATCGCCTTCTCCCGAGGCCGCAAGGTGGTTCCTTACCTCATCACTGAGGAAGAAGTTCGCGCGCTCACCGCCGAGCGCCCTGAACTCGCGCTCAAAGATGTCAAAATCCCCGAGCCAAACAGAAACCAGCCTCCGGATCGAAACGCCCCGCATCCGGACTCCGAATTCTCCCGCGAACTTCTCTCCCTACCGGAGAATGCCCCCCCCGCAACCGTCGAAGCGGCCCTACTCACGGCAGTAGAACGCGCTTCAAAATCCTCCAGAGTCATCACCGTGCTGGGCCTTGGTCAAGTCGCCAAACTCCCCAACTGGTCGGATCCTCTTCGCAAGGCTGTGTACTCCTTGTTCAATGAAAACGCCCCAATCGGCGCATATCCGAGGCTGCATGGATACGAGCAACTGGTCATTCGCATCATTGACGACGCTACTACCTCAAACCGCATTCCCCAATTGGAGAGGATCGCCGCTGGTGTCTGGTCCGCCACTTTGGCAACAGAAGACGCGCGACATTACCATGCAGCAAAGGCCTTCTCGAAGTTCGCCGCCAATTCCGTCAAAGAGAGGAATGCCTCGCTTGCCATGACTATGGCACGCAGCGGAATCCAATCAATTACATCCAAGGGTAACCTCCATCCGAGTCACGCCGAAGCAATCGCCAGCCTTCGCCAAACCGCCAACTTCGCCGCTTCAGAAATCGGTGCTGTAGACATCCCCGTTGATGAATCGAACCCCGCTTATCCCATCTACAAATCCAACGCCGAGTTCACCGCCGGAAACCTCGACTCCGCCTGGCAGCTCTACCTCGCCCACGCCGACCAACTCCCCGCCGTCCTACGCTCCCTCCCGGTCAACTACGCGTTCTGGTTGTTAGAAAAATCCATCGCCACCGACCGTGGGGAGGAAGCGGAAAATCTCATCAAGGAACTCACGATCTGGTCGCGCCAGGCCGAAGGCACTTTTTCCGCCGACCAGGACGCCCAGCTCAAGATCGCCTACGCCGACCTCGCCTTCCGCAAAGGTGCTCTTCCCACCGCGCGCGCCTGGTATCGCAAGGTCGCCGAAGCCGCTGAGTATCAAGGCTCGGAAGTCCACCTCACCGCCGCCCTCGGCTCGGTCACCGTGGATCGCGTTTCAAAAAATTTCGGCACCGCCATGACGGAGCTCGATAATCTCATGAAGCTTCCCAACGAAGACTTTCGCAAAAAAATTCGCTACGCGCGCGCCGAGGTCCTCATGGACCAGGAAAGCTACGCCGAAGCCCTCGAGGAAATCGACCAAGTCCTCCGCCAGGATCCGAAACACCCCGATGCCCTCATCCTACGCGGCAAGATTCACTACGAAATGCGTAAACTCATCGAGGCCTCGGAAATCGAGCTCGGACCCTCGCAGGACAAGACCATCATCGTCCCGGGTGAAACGGTGAAGATCAACCTCCGCGACCCCACCCTCAACGTCTCCGGCGTCGGTGCCGATATCGAGGTCGAGGTCTGGGCGAAATCCGGCGACCGCGAACGCGTGCTCCTCTACCAACTCGGCGACAGTAAGGAAAAATTCCGTGCCGATGTCCCCACCGCCCTCGGCCCGCCAACTCCGAACGATAAAGTCCTTCAGGTCCTCGGCGATGACGAAATCCGCTTTGGTTACTCGCAGCGTTTCCGCGCGAAAATGAAAGACCTCCCCGCCGATCCCGATACCGTCATCGGCGTCGCATCGGATGCCTATCTTTCTTTCTCCGCCGGCGCTTTCCCGCCGCGCGAAGGCGAGCGCCGCCTCAATATCGAAGAACTCGGCCTTTCCACTTCACAAGCCGCACTCGGCACTCGCACCGTCCGTCCCGGCAACCCCCTTTACCTCCGGGTCAACGATGCCGACCGCTCGCTCACGCCGGGTATCGATGAAATAACTGTAAGCCTGCTAACTACCAGCGGCGATGAAATCCGCAGCCAAACGCTCAAGGAAACGTCTCCTTTCAGCGGTGAGTTCCAAGCCATCGTCCCCACCGCCTCAGCCCAAGCCATCGCCTTCGCCTCGGAGTCCGCTCCCGGCAGAGATCCCAACATGGCCATCAGCGCGCGCGAATACCCTGGCTGGCAGGGCAACCTCGGGGATGCGACCAAACCCCGTACTTTCGGCATCGACCTCAATGACGACGTCGCTATCGACAAAATGACCCTTGACTCCGGCACCGACGGCTGCGTGCTGAAACATTTCGTTCTCCAGACATCCCTCGACGGCAAACACTGGATCACCCGCGCCCGTTTCCCCGAGACGGATCCTGTGTGGGATGGTTCACCACTCGTGTCCTCCTTTCCTACTTTCGGCACAGATTCCATCCCCGTCAGCAAACCGGAAGGCCGTGAACTCCCCGCCGATTGGGCGGAAATCATGGACTACACCACCAACCGTTCTTCTCTCAAATACCGCTCCGCCAAAGTCAAATCCCTCTCCGCCGCCGAGCTTCCCCTCGTCGATGCCAGCCACCCCGGCTACAGCGTCGTCCTCCGCTACCGCGCTCTTTTCCACCAACCCGCCGCCGCCATCCGCCGCTTCCAACTCAGCGGCTACCCCAATGACGGCAACACGATCTTCCTCGTAAACGGCATCCCCGCGTCCGAGGAATCGGAAAACCCACTTCGTATCGAACGCGAACTCCCACCCGGCCTCCACGAAATCCAAATCTGGCGCTACGACAGCCGTAGCAATATCATCAAACAAAAACCAGCCCTTCTCTGCGACGACAACGGCAAGCCTGATCTCACCCCTTGCCCGGATGTCATGTTTGATCCCTCTACTTTTCCTGATCAGTGGAAAAAAACTTTGCCTCAGCCCGCCCAGCTCACTGCCAACGACACGACCATGAAAATCGCCTTCGGCGATCAAACCCGCGCGCGACTCGTGCGACTCGTCATCAACGGCTTCGCTGGTGTCGCACCCACCGTGAAAAAAGTTTCACTCACCAATCGCGAAGGCAAAGCCCTGCTTCCCGTCGGCCGCGATTTCATGGAACTCCGTGGCAACGATCAGCTGGAAGTCCTCCCCGGCGACACCATCAGCGCCCGCTACCAAGACCCCAAATCCGCCACCCCCAAACGCGAACGCCACGAGCAACGCCTCAGCGTGGCTTTCAACGACGCGAAACTCTCCGCCTCTTTCCTCAATTACAAAGAAACCGAGTCAGGTCGTGAGTTGGTGTTGGAACCCATCCGCCGCTTCCGCTACGATGACGCCGTCGCCATCGTCGTGGAAGATCCGGACATGGACTCCTCTTCGGAAAAGGACATCATCGACGTGAAAGTCACCTCCTCCTCCGGCGGCAATGCCATCATCAAAGCCGTCGAAACGGAAGAACACAGCGGCCTATTCCTCGCCCGTATTTTCCCGGTCAATGCCGAACCGTCCCGCGCTTCGGAAATTAAGGTCACCGAGGGCGGCACACTGAATGCCATGTATCGCGACACGGAAAACCTCAGTCCCGGCATCCCCACCGACCGCGAGGTCATCATCCAGCACGCCCGCTACATCGAGCCATCGCTCGCGCCCTACACCACCACGACGAAGCCGCTTGCTGTCGCGCGCGCCGAAACATCTAACAAAACGCCAACCCGCGCCACCGCCGCCGAGGTCGTCACCCCGCGCATTGCGTTGAACTTCGAGCACAGCACCGCTGACAATAAAGCCCTCACTGCCGTGATTGGCTCCAGCGTTCGCTTCGATGTCGTCGTCCCACACCTCGCCCTCGCCGAGAGCAGCACCATCAACGCATTCGTCCAAACCGAAACCGGCCGCAAAGCGAAAGCATCCGATCTGAAACCACCCTTCGACATCGCCGCCCCGGGCTCGCTGAAACTCACAGGCACCCTGAAAAAACCGGGTGTCGAGGTCCCTGCCGGCTACGACATCGGTCTGGCCCCCACCGCCCCCGGCAACCAACCTCCGCTCGAAGAAGGCCGTTTCTCCTTCAGCATCCCGCTCATCCTCGGTGAGGTGCCGGACCGCAGTTTCGCCACCAAGTCCGCGGAAGACTTGCCCGACTCCGCCATCCCCGATGGCATCGCCGTCAAGGCCGGCGAAATCGTCCACATCGGTTATCCCTATAAGGATGCCAACGACGCCGTGCAATGGATCACTGCCAGCTTCAAGGTCGAGAGCCATCCTTTCCTTGATGTCATGGACTCCGCTTACGCCGAGCCTCTAACAAAATCCTTCGTTGGTGAAAAAATCCACCTCCGCCTCATTGATCGCGGCCTCGACCGAGGCCCGGAGCGCGATGTCGTGAACCTTACCCTCAAGGCCACCAGTGGTGCCACCACCGAATACGAACTCCAGGAAACCGAAGCCCATTCCGGCATCTTCAAGTCCGCCTTCTCCACCAGCTACGCCCCGGATCAACTCCCCGCAAAACTCCCCCCCGTCGCACTCAACGGCTTCCCCGTGCGCTACGGTGACGACGTGGAAATTTCCTACTCCGCCCCCAGCCAGAACCTCAACCACAAGGTCAATGTCAATCGAGGAGCCGATGGTTTCATCGAGCCATTCAGCAAACGCTACAACGGCGATGAGATGGCCGTCCGCACCAGCTTCACCCTCGCCGAGTGCTACTTCGAGCTCGCGAAAAAACACCGTGAACTCGAACAGGAAAGCCTCGCCCGCCGTGAAATGGCACAAGCCCGCAAGCTCCTCGCCGAGGCCATCGCCACCCATCGCGATGACGAACTCCGCGCCCAAGCCGAATACCTGTTAGGCAACCTCGCCCAGGAATACGCCGACCTCTCGAAAAACGACGAAGCCAAGCTCCCCATGTATCAGGACGCCCTCGCTCGTTTCTCAAAAATCCCCTCCGATTACCCCGAAAGCGAGTTCGCTCCCAAAGCCCAGTTCAAAACCGCACTCACCTACGAAAAAATGGGCGAAACGCAAAACGCCGTCGAGGAATACGTCAAACTCGCCTACAAATACCCGAACCACGAACTTCTTCCCTCTGTCATGTCACGCCTCGGCGGTTACTTCCAACAAACCGGCCTGAAATACAAACAGGAGGCTGATGCCCTGCGCGAAAAAACCGACGAGGCTTCGAAAGCCGAGGTCCTCCGCCTCGACGAACTTTCCTATCCCGAGTTTCTCAACGCCGCGATGGTCTTCTCCAAACTCCAGCAGCGCTTCCCCGAAGACCCGCTCGCGGGTCTCGCCGGTCTCCGCGCTGGTCAGAACTACATGCGCTCCCACCAATACAACAAGGCGATCAAAATCCTCACCACCACCCATGCCAATGAGTCCTACGAAGACTCCGAAATCCGCGCCCAAGCCCTTTATTGGTCAGGTATCAGCAACGAGCGCCTCGCCGGTCTCATGTCCCAGGACAACCACAGGGGCAAGGGTCAGGCCATCAGAACCGCTTATGAAATCTATCGCCGCATCACCTTCGACTTCCCTGACAGCCTCTGGGCCAAATACTCTCGTGGCCGCCTTGCCGATCCCGTCTTCGAAAGACTCGTTTTCGAAGAAAACGAAGCCCGTGAACGCATGATCGAATCCCTACAAGATAGCCGTAAATCACGACGCTAAAAATCCACTCACCACGAAACACACCAACCACAAGAGAATCAAATTACAACCTTCCACTATCCTTCCTCATCCATGCAATCCGTGATAAAAAGTAATCCCTCGAACTTTTGTGTATTGCGTGCCTTTGGGGTTGAAAAAAATTTCGTTTCCAGAATGAACCAACTCGAGTCAGCCCTTCTTAAAGAACTCACTGGTGGAGCCGAGCCAAAGCTCCTGATCCGCACCCACACGCGCATCGACTGCGGGCTCTGGTGGCGTAATACTCCCGTCTGGCTCTGCATCACCCAAGCCGAAATCATCATTTTCGCCGTCGCACGCCGTCACTACATAGAACGAATATCCATTGGCAAATGCACCAAAAGTTACTATGAACCTAGTAATGGGAAATTGGTGATTGTTAGCGAGCTATCTCTCCGTATCGGACAATTGGCCCTCTCCCTCCGCGAAGCTCTCAAAGTCCTTGAATTTTTTACAACATCAAACAAAAAAACAACACCATGATCGAACAAATCCTCAAAGGAGGCCCTCTCATGATCCCTCTCATGATCTGTAGCCTCGTCAGTCTCGCCATCGTCTATGACCGGTGGTTCGCCTTCCGCGAGAATCGCCGCATCGACACCCGTTCGTTGCGAGCCAAAGTCACCAACCACCTTCGCAACAATGATATCAATGCCGCGATCTCCGAGTGCGAAACCGCGCGTGGCCCCATCGCATCCGTTCTTCTCGCTGGTCTGCGTTCCTACCAGCAACTGCGCGGCAAAAACGAAAGCTCAGAAACCATGCGCCTCGTCATCAGCCAAGTCATGCAGGACTACAGCGCCCAAGCCATGAGCGTGGTCAACAAACGCATTGATACCCTCACCACCATAGGCATGGCAGCCCCCCTGCTCGGTATGACCGGAACCGTTACCGGCATGATCGCCTCCTTTGCAGGCCTCGCCGATGCTGGCAGTGTCGGTGGTAGTGGAGGTGTCGTCGCGAATGGCATTGCTGAAGCCCTGATCACCACCGCAGCGGGCTTGCTCATCGCACTGGCCGCCGTGATCCCCCAGAGCATCTTCAACCGCTGGTCGGATGAAATTGAACTCGAAATCGAAGAAGGCACCAGCGAGTTCGTCGAGTTCATCCTCACGCATCACTGATCCATCCCATCCGACTGATTTGTCTGATCCATGAAACGCAGCAAACAAGAGAAAAAGCACCGCTCCGCGAATATTCCTGTGGATTCGTTCTCGGATATCGCGTTTCTACTCATTATTTATTTCATGGTCGCCACCACGCTGATCAAGGTCAAATCCATCACCGCCGATATGCCCGCTGGGGAAAAATCCACCCAACCCCAGACTGAGAAAACACCCATCATCAACCTGCGCGGCAATGAGATTTTCTTCAACGACAAGCCCATCGAATTGAAAGAACTAAACGAGCGCCTCGCCGCCCTCGAACTCGCCAAACAGGAAGGCCAGAAAAAAATCATCCTGCTCGAATCCACCAAAGGCACGCCCTACGAAACGTATTTTCAAGCCCTCGCCACCATCAGCGCCAATGGCGGCATCGTAGCACCTGTCGAAGAAGAATAAACCATGAGCCGCCGCAGAAAAAAGAGACGCATACCCATGGCTCTGCCCATCGCAAGCATGGGTGACATCGCGTTTTTGCTCATCATCTTCTTCCTCGTCTGCAGCGAAGCCATCAAGGACAACTCCAGCATCCCCGTCGCTCTTCCACAGTCCAAGCACGTCTCAACCCCAAAGGCGACTGTTGCTGCCTATGTCACAATCGATGCCAACGGCATCATCCATTTCGACAGCAAACCCGTGGACAATCCGAAGGACATCGAATTTCTTGTCACCGGTGCTCTCTCCAACACGGTCGCAGACGAACATCGCCACATCCAGTTTAAGTGCGACAAGTCCCAACCCAAAGAAATCTTCCAACCCGTTCTCCAAGCCATCGCCGGCGGCGGCGGCATCATCGAAGCCGTAGGCGAACCACAGCCATAAATTCATCAGCATAGCCAACTACTCTCCACCATGAGCACGCAAACCGAAACCACCCCGGACCAGCTCCTCGAGTCCTTCCGCGGACGCAGCTTCAAGTCCATTATCCTCTTCACCCTCATCGCGCATTTTGTGGTGATCGCAGGCAGCAGCATCCCCTATTTTGTTCGATCCATGTCAGGAAAAACGGATTCCACTCTGTCCGAGCAAGAGCGTCTCGACCTAGCCGCACGCGAGGCCAACTCCACCTTGCGCGACATCGCCGCCAAGCACGGACTCAAGCCGCAGGATCTCAGCACTCGTCTCTCTGGCGATAATTCCGCCGCCGCGAAGGAACCCACCGCTGCTTCGCCCGCACCCGCGACGGACAAACCCACAACTCCCACCCCACAACCTGCGACCGTTCCGACCGAAGTGGAAAAACCCAAGTCCACCATCGAAGAAAAAATCGAAGTCAAAAAAGAAGGTCCCACCGTCCCACCCGTTCCCACCGATGAAGCCAGCGACGAAGATCTTTTCCGTTAGTGCCCATCTCGCCCTCTCGAATCGTTGATTCACCATTCAAAAGCATGCCCCGCGACACCGACAAATTCATCCCCACCGTGACGGTGGACGAGATTCCCACGAATCCGTCATCCTTCAAGGCGATGATTGTTGCCATCGCAGTTGCCTCCCTCGCGGGTCTCGCAGTCGCTGCTTACGCATGGCTTCCGCCCGCCTTGGCAGACTTCCTCTCGAGCAATGCGGATGTGCATATCCTTTTCCAACGACTGCGCATCGATGCCTCGCTCACACTGATTTTCCAGCTCTTCGGTCTGCTCGCCATTCTCGCGACTGCCTCTGGCGCTGCAGGATTTTTCCGCCACCGCATCACTTGGCAGATCCTCCGCCTACCACTTTTCGCCACCTACCTGATCGTCGCCTTCTACCTCTGGGTCACTTGGCAAGCCTACACGGAAATCCTCGCCAACGACACGACGATCCACGGCGACAAGCCGGTGAAAGTCACTCTGCTGCGCCTTTGGTGGAGCGTCGCCTGGCCCGCCCTGGCCATGGCACTCTTCGCCGCATGGACCCACGTCATGCTCCGCAGTCGTTCAGTCTATTCCGCCTTCACCAGCGAACAAGGCCCCGCCATGGCTGGTGACCTCGTGCTGGAGGACCTGCGCACGCATGGTCGTGATCCCCGCCACCGCCGCAGCCTGTATCTTAGTACTTTCACCCATTTCGCCATCTTAATCCTCATCCCGTGGATCCTCAGTCTCGGCGGATGTGTCGAGGCTTATCGCGTCCCCAAAGGCAGCGGAGAACCCGTCGTTGCCGTGGTGCAAATGGTGAAGCCGAAAAAGAAAAAGAAACAAACTCTCACACTGCGCCCCAACTCCGCCATCCTCTTTGAACAACCCGACCTCGACGACACCCAGGTCGATCAACAGATGGAAGAACAAACCCAGGCCACCTACGCAGCAAACAACGCCAAGTCCGGCAAAATGGGCAAAGGCGGCGGCAAAGCTGGCGGCTGGCCGGAAGGCATGGAAAACTACAAAATTCGCTTCATACGCCTGGAGCACAATGGTTCCGGTTGGGACGACGGCATGGATGAATCCAACGCGGACATCAATTTCCTCCGCTCCTTCGCCGAAGTCACAGGATTCAAAAAAATCGCCAGCAGCGGCGAAAGCCACTCCGTCGCGTTGCTGAAAAAATACCCCAAAGACGGCTTCCCCCCCTTCGTTTTCCTCACTGGCGACGGCAGCCTCGATATCAACGAATCCGACCGCAAAATCCTACGCGACTACTGCCTCAATGGCGGCATGCTGATTGCCGATGCCGGCTCCGTCAATTTCCACAACAACTTCATGCGTGTCATTCGTCAGGTCTTCCCTGACAAACCCCTGATCGATATCGCCGATGATGACATGCTCTATCAAGTTCCTTTCACATTCCCGAACGGCGCGCCCCCCTTCTGGCGTCTCGGCGGCACCCGCGCCCTCGGCATCAAACACGAAGGCCGCTGGATCGCTTTCTATCACCCCGGCGACATGAACGGTGCCTGGAAATCCCAGGGCTACACCGACGTCACTCCGGAAATGCGTGAGGCAGCCCTGAACCTCGGCGTCAACCTCCTCTACTACTCGTTCAACCAGTGGAACGATGCGATCTCGAAGCAGAAACAATGAGCCCTAACACTTTCAGCATTCTCGGCTATCTCAGCGTGCTCCTCTGGCTCGCTGTCCCGTTGCTATGGATCCTACGCCGACGTTTTTCCACGCCCGGTTGGCTTCCGCTCGCTCTTGCTCTTTTCGCCTACCTTTTCGCCACGCTGAACTCCCGCATTCACGTCAGTCGTATCGATGCCCGGGCTACGGAAAATTCCAGCAACCCTCTCGAAGACGCCGCCGCCAAACGCAAAGCCCTCGAGGACGCGCGCAGTGAAAACGTCGCCGACATCCGCTTCGCTGAAGATGGCGCCGATGACTTCATCGACAAAGGTGGTATGGACGAGTCCGAAAAAAAATACCTCGACCACCTCCAGAAAAAACAGCGCGGCGAATCCGCGGTCGAAAGCAAAGACTTGGAAAATCTCATCGACACGGAAAAACCCGCCGAACAACTCTCCACCGAGGCCCTTCCCGAGGAAAAGGAAACCCGCAAATCCATCCTCATGTCAGAGCCGCATGTCATCACCGCGCGCAAACTGAACAAACTCAACCTCAACGCCACCTACATCGCTTTGCTACTAGGAATCTCGTACTTCTTCTTCGATTACCTCGCCCGGGCCAACTCCTACGCCCGCTCTGCCTACCCGCTGCCCTTTCCCGCCGCATGGCGCAATGCCCTGACACCACTACCTCCCGTCGTCAACCGCCCCGCAACTCCGCGCCGCGATCTCCCCGCCGAACTCGCCCACCTCGTCCGCCAAGGCGACGTCTTCCTTTGCGTCACCAATCAAACTATTTCCCTGCCCGAAACCCTGCCACGCCTCGGCAAAAACCTCGGTTCGCTTGACGTAATGAGACTCGACGACCCACTCATCACGCCCGACTTGGTCTTTGAGGCCCTCTGGTTCGGCCGCGCCTGCTTCCTTGCCAACGCCGCCCAAGCCACAAACATCCTCCCGGTCTTCCTCGAAAAACTCACCCGGCGCAAAACCTCCCGCGCCCACGCCAAGCAAAACATCCATCTCGTCTGGAATCTGCCCACTCCACCGAACGAGGCATTTCTCTGCATCTTTCAGAACCTCGCCCCCGCCACCGGATTCTCGCTTTTCCTGATTCAATAATAAAATTCCGTCCGATCTGCCTGATCCACCTGATCCATCATTTCCCATCATGAAAGCCACGTTCCTTTTTTTCCTCTCTTTCGCAACCCTAACGTTCGCACAAGACGATCGCGAGGTCACCGAGGAACAACAGGCCGCTGTCCAAAACGGCGGAGATATCATCTTGGAAACGATCCGCCCGGAAAATCTCACCGACCTCACCAAGGGCGAAGGACTTCCCCCCTCCAAGAACAAACCCTTCGTATACCATTTCGGTCCCACGGGCATTTCCGGCTACATGTCCGGCGGCGCTGTCGGCGACCAGATTCTGGTCAAGGATACGATCAAAGGTTCGCCCGCCGATGGCAAGTTCCTTCCCGGCGACGTCATCACCGGCATGAATGGCGTCAAATTCCAAGCCGGAGGCAACCTCGGCCTGACCATCGGCAATGCCGTCATCGAAGCCGAACGCGAAGTCAACTCGGGCAAGATCACCTTCCAAGTCTGGCGCGATAAAAACTACCCTGCACGTACTGGTGCTAAGAACATCGCAGGAACCGACATCGACCAACTCATCAACGAAGTCACCGCCGACGACTCGCTCTACGACTGGAAAGCCGATGAAGAACGCAAAGAAGAGGTCAAAAACATGGACCTCAAAAAATATCCGCTCGATCCCATCACCCTCGAGATCGAACTAAAACTCCGCACCTTCCCCGAATACGCCGACAGCGCCCCCTACGATTGTCCGAAGACCAAACAAATCCTCGAAGAGGCATGGAAGTCCTTGGAGAAAAAATTCGTCGCCGATCCGAAAAATCCCCGCGCCGGCAAAGGCGGCGTCATCGAGGCCATGGCGCTCGTCGCTTCCGGCAAACCCGAACACCGCGAAATCGTCAAGCAATGGGTCCGTAGCAAAAACTGCCCGTGGCAACCGCCCACCGAACCCATCGGTGCCATCTTCGAACCGGGAAACAAATCCAGCGGTGGAAAGCTGACATGGCACTACGGCTACGTCGGCCTCTATTGCGCTCTCTACTACGATGCCACCGGCGATGACTACGTTCTTCCCGCCCTGCGCAAGTATGCCATCGAGGCTGCTATGGGGCAGAGCAAATCCGGTTCTTGGGGCCACACATTCGCTTTTCCCTCGTTCAACGGTGGCAGATTCCATGAAATGAACCCCGGCTACGGCGCTCTCAACGCCGCTGGCAACCGCTGCTTTTTCCTCATAGCACTAGCGAAAAAGCTCGGCGTGGAGCATCCGGAGATCGATGCCGCCATTGTCCGAGCACACAAATTTTTCGGCTCCTACGTTGATCAGGGAGCCATCCCCTACGGTGACCACATCGCTGCGGATACTGATGACAGCAATGGTAAAAATGCCGGTACCGCCTTCGCCATGAAACTCATCGGCGATGACCACGCCGCCAAATATTTCGGAATGATGTCCGCCCACGCTTCTTTCACCCCGCGTGGCGGCCATGCCCACGACTACTTCACGCAGTGGTCCTCCTGGGGAGCCAGTCTCTGCGGCCCGGATATCCGCGCCATGGCCGAACGCAACATGCGCTGGCGTCGCACGCTTTGTCGCATGTATGACGGCAGTTTCGTCTATCATTCGCCCTCAGAAAAATACGGTACTCTGCACGACCCCACAGCCACCGAGGTTTTCCACCAAGCCGTCATCCTCAAACAAACCCTCATCACTGGCAAAGACGTGGATGAAAAGCTCTACCCCACCGAACGCGAAACGAAACAACTCCTCGCTAGCGCCTATGGCCAGTTGAATAACGACCATCTGAAAAAACTTGCCGGAAAACCATGGCAAGAGCGCTCCACCGATGAACTCCTCGATTTGCTCGACATCTTCATTCCCAAAACCCGCAAGCAGGTTGCCGCTGAACTCGGCAAACGGCTCCAGGCTGGAGAAACAGCCATCGTCCCGCGACTTGTCGAGCTTTTAGGAAATCAAAGTGCCCGATTCCGTCATGGTGCTCTAACCGCTCTTGATGCATGCGGTAATGAAACCATCCTTTCCAATTTGTCGAAAGTCACACCACTCCTCAGCGATTCTGCTGACTTTGTGCGCATCGTCGCGGTGAAAGTTGTTGCGAAAGCTTCCGTTGACCACGAGAACCAACTTGCTTTGTTGCAAACCGCCGTCGCCGAGCGCACCGCCCTCGCGCCGAACAGCGTGCGCAACGCGCTGCAAGAAAGCCTGCTGAAATCGGAAAGTCCCCTCGGTAAAACACCGTTCCAAGCCGGCCTCGACGAGACTCTCGTCGAACAAGCCCTCACCAACCTGATTCTCGAAGAAACCGGCGGCGGTCCCTTTGTCGGGTCCAAGATCAAGGTGTGGGACAAAGATACTGTCATCCGCCTCGCCGGGCCACTCACCTTCATTGCCGAGGAAGAACAGGTCTATGACCAGATGTTTGCTGCCCGCAACGCCCCCGCTCAGGCGATGCTTTCCCAATTCGGTTATCTTGAGGGCATCCAAACCAACGCCCACCGTATCCGTGTGAAAGCGGAAATCCCCCGTCGCATCCGTGGCGAATCCGGCTTCAAGGACCCGATCATTAACCCTGCCCTCGTCCTCCGACAACCCGGCGCTTTCGCCGACCTGACTGACGAGATTAAAACCGCGCTCATCGCCAATCCCATCGAGGAAATTGAAATCACAGACGAAACCAACAAATTCCGAAAACTCATCGTTCCGCTCAGCAAAGTCCTCATCACCATCGAACAAAACAAAAACCCTGCCACTCTCCCCAGCATTGCCGATGATGTCAAAAAACTTTTCCTTGCCGAACTCAATGCCGCCGGGGGCACCGGCGCGAAAATCAAACTCTGCCGCGATGCCCTCGCCCATCCCGAAAACAAACATACCTTCCGTCAGATTGCTGCAATGGATGCCCTCGTTGAGTTGCTGGAGGTCGAAGCCCTCGAGTATCTCCTGCCCTATCTCGGTAGCGACTATTGGCGCACACGCGATCACAGCCGCGCCCTTGCCGTGACTCTCGTGAGATCCGGTGGCGGTGCCAGCCTCATCGGCTTGTTCGCCAAAACAAAATCACCTGAAACCCAAGCTGGTCTCCTCACCGTCCTCGCCACCGCGAAACACACCGCCGCCTCTGCGCTTGCGAAAGATTCCCTGAAACACGAATCCGCAACCGTTCGCGCAGCAGCAGCACAAGCCTTTGCCGCTCTCTCCGGCGCCAACTCCATCCCCGATCTGATTGCCCACCTTATTGTCGCCACGGAGCGCGTCGATGCCGAGGGCTGCGAAAATGCTCTCGCTCCCTTCTGCGACAATCCCTCCACCGCATTGCCTCTACGCGATGCCCTGCTCAAAACCAAAAGCTCCACACCGCACGATGCAAAATTCGTCATTTTTTACCTGCTCGCCCGCATCGGCGATGAGAAATCCCTCGCTGCATTAAAAAAACTCGGAGAGCAGGATGACCCGCAACTCCTCAACGCGGTTGCCTCCGCCATATCTTATTCGCCTTCGCGTGCTGCCGATCGGGTCATGCTTGATCTCGCTGCAGCCAGCCCAAAACGTGCCGCCATCGTGGCACCGCACAGCGTACGCCGCATGGTGATTGGTCCCAATGGCTACAACGACATCACCAGCTCCGTACGAATGGACTTCGCCGATGCCATGCTCGCCGTGATCCTAGAGCCAAAGATCATCAAGCTTTTAGGCAGCATCCACGAAGCACGTGCTCTCAATACCCTCATGATGTGCTTGAAAAAAGGAGTCTCCTCCGCCGCCGAGAGCCTTATCTCCAATGCCGAAGGCATGGAAAACCTCAACGCCGCTGATAAGAAAGTCGCCGCCAAAGCCCTGCAAGATGTCATTGAATACATTGAAGTCACCCGATTACGCGGTGGTATCAAGGCCCACATGGACAAAGATGATAAATATACTGAGTGGCAGGCGCTCCAAGCGCGCGCAGGAAAAGCACTTTTGAAGTTTCATCGTCCTGAAACATCACCTGTTCCCCAATTTGACGATCTGGATTTCGATCGCTAACCTACTTCAGTTTTTCCAACATATAGCACGAAAAAATTGTTATGGAGAGTGGAAAAAAAGAGCCCCGCATTCATTTCTGAATGCGGGGCATATACCTGGCGACGACCTACTCTCACAAGACCTATCGTCTCACTACC
>JBJOMZ010000009.1:0-36074 GCA_046052105.1 Verrucomicrobiota bacterium
ATGTGTATGGCATTGCCAATCTCGATCAGAAAGCTGCCACGATTCTCCTGCGCGGCGCTGTGACCGAGACACTCGACCCCAAATCCAAAAACGTCGATGGTTCGAAAAACAATCCAATGATGCCCATTGCATGGATTCGTGACTACACCGCACCCAATGGCAGCAGCAAAGGCAAGGCCTTCTGCACCACGATGGGATCTTCCACGGACTTCGCTGATGAGGATTTGCGCCGCCTGATGGTAAACACAGTGCATCATCTGTTAGGTATGAAAATTCCAGCCAAAGCGGATGTCTCCTACGTGGATCCGTTTCAGCCCTCGGACTACGGTTTCATCAAAGACAGCAATTTCTTCAAAACCCGCAACTTGAAGCCTGCCGACTTTGCTCTTGGCAAAAGCCCTTCGACCCAGTCCAAGGCGGCATCATCGCCTGCTACGCCCTCGGCTCCCGCGACTAGCGGTGCGAAAAAAACGGCACCGAATGCCAGCCATGCTCCAGCGGAGGAGCCTCCCACCGCCAGCGCCGCTCGCCCGCAAGGAGTGAATGCACCGGAAAAAGGTGAGCGCATCGTGTTTCTGGGGAACGGTTTGGCGGAACGCGACATTTACTACAGTCGCCTCGAGACTGAATTGCAGTTGCGTTTTCCTGACAAAGCGTTGTGGGTGCGCAACATGGGTCGCCCTGGCGATACCCCGGCGTTCCGTCCTCATCCCGGTCGCAAGTCGCAATGGGCTTTCCCGGGCGCTGAAAAATTCCGCCCAGAGTTCAATGTGCATTCGGGCCAAGGCTTTTTCCCCACCCCCGATCAATGGCTGCATTTCCTCGAAGCCGATACCATCGTAGCCTTCTTCGGCTATAACGAATCCTTCGATGGACCGAATCGCGTGGAAAACTACGAAGCCGAACTCAACGCGTTTGTCGCTCATACCCTCAGCAAGGCATACAACGGCAAGGCGGCTCCACGGCTTGTGCTGGTGTCTCCCATCGCCTATGAAAACCTCAGCAAAGTGCGCGACCTGCCGAACGGGGAGAAGGAAAACGCCAATCTCGCCCTCTACAGTGCAGCAATGCAGCGCGTGGCGAAAAAGAACAATCTGACTTTCATCGATCTCTTTACTCCCACGAAAGAACATTACACAACGGCAAAAGCTCCTTTCACGAGCAACGGATTCATTCCTAATGAAGACGGCTACAAACAGCTCGCCGTGTTGCTGGCCAACGGTCTTTACGGGCATGCCTCCCACGCCTCCAAAGCGGATCCGGAAAAAGTCCACGCCGCCGTGAAGCAGAAGGATTGGTTCTGGCACAACGATTACAACATTCTCAACGGTGTTCATACCCACGGTCGCCGCTATGCCCCATTCGGACCCCAAAATTATCAGGACGAAGTGAAAAAAACGAGGGAATTGGCTGCTCTGCGTGATCAATTGATTCATGCGGTTGCTACGGGTAAGACGACCAATCTCAGTGTCGATGACTCGAAAACACACCCACTTCCTCCGGTGACCACCAACTATCGCCCCGGAGGAAAAAACGGCAACTCGGAATATCTCTATGGCAAAGAAGCCGAGAGCAAACTGACCGTGCCCGATGGTTATAAAGTCCAATTGTTTGCCTCAGAAAAAGAGTTTCCCAACCTCGCTAATCCCATGCAGTTGTCGTTCGATAACAAGGGGCGCCTGTGGGTAGCTGTGATGCCCACGTATCCGCACTATCGCCCGGGCGATGCCCTGCCAAACGATAAATTGCTGATCTATGAAGACACCAATGGCGACGGAAAGGCCGACAAGGAGATTGTTTTCGCTGACAAATTGCACTTGCCGATTGGTTTCGAATTCGCTCCCGAGGGGGTATACGTCTCGCAGGAGCCTAACCTCATGTTGCTTCGCGATACCAATGGCGACGACAAAGCAGATGTCCGCGAAATCGTTTTGGGTGGATTTGACAGCCACGATACCCACCATGCCATCGGCGCATACACGGCTGACCCTTCGGGTTCATTCCTGATGGGCGAGGGAGTTTTCCTCCACACCAACGTGGAAACTCCTTACGGCGCGGTGCGCGGCGTGAATGGTGGATTCTGGCGCTACAGCCCTCAGCGCGGCATGCTCGAGCGCACAGCTCAAGTGAGCATTCCCAATCCCTGGGGTATTGTGTTCGACGAATGGGGTCAGGACTTTTTCCTCCATACCTCCGGCCCCACCATGAACTGGATGATGCCCTCGTCGGTGAAGCCGCAATACGGTCGCACCACGCCTCTCACTGCCGATCTCATTCCCGAAGGACAGAGAGTGCGTCCTACCTCAGGTCTGGAAATCGTCTCTTCTCGCCATTTCCCTGACGAGGTTCAGGGCGATCTGATTCTCTGCAACAACATCGGTTTCCTGGGCATCAAACAGCACGCCATCAAGGACGAGGGCACCGGTTACAAAACCAGCTTCCGCCATGAGTTGTTGAAATCCGACGATGGAAATTTCCGACCCGCCGATCTCGAGTTCGCTCCCGATGGTTCACTGTATGTGATTGACTGGCATAACGTGCTGATCGGCCACATGCAACACAATGCACGCGATCCACTCCGCGATCATGTCCACGGCCGGATCTATCGGATTACCTATCCTTCGCGGCCCTTGGTCAAGCCCGCACAAATCGCCGGAGCTTCAATCGCGACTTTGCTCGAAAATCTCAAATTGCCGGAGAACCGTTCGCGCTACCGCAGCCGATGCGAACTGCGTCGTCACGATGCCGCTCAGGTTCTACCCGCGCTCAAGGCCTGGGTTGGTAAGCTCGACAAGGCCGATCCTCGTTACGAGCACCATGTGCTGGAGGCCCTCTTTGTGAGCTGGGCTTTGAATAAGGTCGATCAAGACTTGCTGAAACAAGTGCTCGCTTCGAAGGACTTCCGCGCCCGTGCTGCAGGTGTTAGGGTCATCCGTTACAACTATCATGTGATCCCCGATCACGTGGCTCTGCTGGAAAAAGCTGCCACGGATGCGGAAGGTCGTGTGCGTCTGGAGGCCATCGTTGCCGCTTCTTGGTTGGACAACGCTGCTGGCAAAAAAATTGTCAGTATTGCCTCCGCGCAGCCACAGGACAACTGGATCAAGGGCGCGGCGAAAACCGCGAGCGATCGCCTCGCCGGCGTCACGGAGTTGGAAGTGGACGAACATCCCGCACCACCGGCGCCGTCGCATCTGAGCGACGCCGAGAAAAAACAATTCCTCGTTGGTCACGAAATTTACTTCCGTGATGCCCACTGCGCCACCTGCCATCAGGCCGATGGCAAAGGTCTGGCACCGGCATTTCCGCCCCTCGCGAGTAGTCCATGGGTTTCGCAAGATCCCGACCGTTTGATCAAACTCACCCTGCACGGTCTGATGGGACCTTTTGAATTGCAGGGTAAGAAATACGATGGTGCTGTTCCGATGACTCCCTTTGGTGGTATGCTGAAGGACGATGAGGTGGCTGCCGTGTTGACTTACGTTCGGAACAACTTCGGCAACAAAGGCCCTGCGATCCAGGCCGATCAGGTCAAAAAAGTCCGCGATGCCACCAAGGCGCGCCAGAGCTTCTATACCGTGGAGGAATTGCTCAAGGAGCACCCGATGAAATAAGCGCAAGTTTGCTGATACGCAAAGCCCGTTGGTTCATCACCAACGGGCTTTTTTGTATCATGGTGAAGGATTCTATCCCAAGTCACGGCTCAGCGTGATTGATGTCCATCCAACCGCTGATCCCTTATTTCTTTCCTCGGTTTCCCTTGGCGACGTGATTGAATTTCTTGATTTTTTCTACCACCCACGGATCGGCGAAGTCGGGTGTCTCGATGCCATGGACATCCCAAGAGCCGAAGCTCCAGAGAGCGATGGCTTCGATCGGATGCCGTTCTCTAGGCATGGAAGCGAATGCAAGAAATGCCCCGAAGTAAGCCTTGCGTACTTGAGCCAGTTCAGGAAGAACCCATGGGTTTTTGGGGATTTCATGGGTGCCCAGGTAGGGGGCAGCCAGAGCTTGTGCACCCGTAGGTGCGGGAATCATCGGTTGCCAGTTTTCTTTGGACTGACCACCTCCACCGATGCCAACCTCAACGATGTGAATGGGTTTGTGGCTTGGCAGAGGGCACCCGAGACCTTGGAACTCTCCAGCAAAAGCTCCGAGCGCGTATTCGAAATCACCGGATCGGGGTGTGGAGCTGACACCGTGATAGAGTGAGATTCCAATGAAATCCAATTGCTCCCAGAGCTCGCGAGTTTTTTCTCGGGAGAAACTCTGGTACGCGGTTCCGGCGACGGAGTTGTAATTGAAACTCAGTCCGACCCGGCGACGACCTTCACGGCCGAGGCTTCTCTTGCTTTCTTCCACCAGGGCTTTCCATGCATCGGGATAGCGGAAGACACTGGCGCCCATTTCCCCTTGCAGCGAGAGGTCCACAGGCCAGTGAGGCGGCAAAGATTCGCGGATCGCGCGTAGTACAGGTCGCACCATGGCATCGCGATAACATTGACCATCCCCGCCGACCAGCGGGTCAAAGTCGAAGTTGTTGCGCCAGTCCTGTTTCTCTCCGTGAGGGTTGAGGTGCAGAAGCAGGGATATGTCGAGTTGATGGTGGGCCGCCCGGGAAAATGCCGCGCGCAGGTATTGGGTCAATTGCTCGTTGATTCGGGCATCGGCAGGGTGGAAGGCATTTCCGCTTTTTCCTTGCCCCGCTTCCTGATAGAGTCCGATTTGTTTTACTGACGAGTTGTCTCCAAGGATCGCCTGTAGGGTGATGCAGAATTGGATTCGTCCCGCCGCGTGGACGGCAGCGCGATCCACCATCTTGGATCCATCCGCCATCTGCCATTTCTGGAAAAAAGGCACCATGGGCGTGATTACGACGGATTGGCCGCAGGCACCTGCGATGCACGCGCTGGTCAGTAACAGGTATCGGACACATGCTTTCATGGTTGATGAAAGAACATCAGGCAGAACGTTTGCCGAACCCCTGCGCTTGTGATCTATCGCTACAAACCGAAAGTGTCCTCCGCAGGGCTGGCTCCCAGACTGCACTGGGTTTCACCGTTGGCACTGAGGTGCGTGAGGCAGTGATAGACGTCCTCGGCATCTGCATCGATCTCCGCGGCGATGTCCGCGGCGGTTTTCGGCGAAGCGGTCAGGCGTCCGCGTACGGCATTGAGTGTGGCGAGGAAGGTGGCCGCGGCTTTTTTCCCGGCTTCCACACCTGGTTGATGATAGGCATTGATATTGACTAACGAAGCATAAAAGGACACGGCGCGTTCGTAGAGGGCGATGAGAAGACCGACATGGAAGGGTGAGACTTCTGGCAGTGAGATGGTGATCGATTTGCGACCGGATTGATAGAGCGCGCTGCGGGTGCCACGTAGGAACCCTTGCAGGTAGTCAGCACTGGTGTTGCCGGGCTCGACTTCGATGGTGTCACCGTCACGGCCCTTGCGCACTTCGATAAAAGTGGCAAAAAAGTTAGGCACACCGTCGCGCAGTTGTTGCACGTAAGCATGCTGGTCGGTGGAGCCTTTGTTGCCATACACGGCGATGCCTTGGAATACCTGCTTGCCATCGAGGTCGTGCTCTTTGCCTAATGATTCCATGACGAGCTGTTGCAGATATTTTGACATCAGGCAAAGCGAGTCCTTGTAGGGGAGCACGACCATGTCCTTTTCTCCCTTGCCATTGCAGCCAAAATACCAGGACAGAGCCAAGCGCATAGCGGCATTTGTCGACACCTCTTGTTTGCGTGTCTCAGCATCCATCGCTGCTGCGCCGGCGAGCATGGCGTTGACATCGATGCCTTGCAGCGCGGCAGGCACGAGACCCACGGTGGAGAGCACACTGGTGCGTCCACCAACCCAGTCTTCCATCGGGAAACGGGCGAGGAATCCTTGCTCCGTGGCATATTGATCAAGTTTGGAACCCTTGCCCGTGATGGCCACCGCGTGTTTGCCAAAAACCAGGCCTGCAGCATCGTAGGCAGTCTTGGCTTCAATCATTCCATTGCGGGTTTCCGGAGTGCCGCCAGACTTGGAAATCACCAGAACCAGGGTGGATGAAAGGTTTTTTGGGCCGATGGATGCGAGCACGCGGTCCATGCCATCGGGGTCGGTATTATCGAAGAAAAAAATCGGCATGCGCGCGCCGTGACCCAAGGCCTCGGCCACCAACTGCGGACCCAGCGCGGAACCGCCAATGCCGATCAGCAGGATACGGCGAAATTCATTGCCGGAGGGCGCGGTAATGGACGCAGAGTGGATGCTTTCGGCAAAGCTTTTGAGCGCTGCCAGAGGTTCGGTGATTTGCGCACGCAATTCCTCGGAAGGCGCCAACGCGGCGTTGCGCAGCCAATAATGCCCGACCATGCGGCCTTCATCGGGATTGGCGATGGCGCCACTTTCCAACGCTACCATGTCGGAAAAGGCACGGGAGATTTTCGGCCTCATCTGCTCGATGAAATCTGGCGTCATGTCCATGCGCGAGGTATCGAGAGAAAATCCCAGGGCTGGGTAACGAAGAAGTTCTTGGGAAAAGCGATCAAATGCCATGTCGACCTCATCGTATCACTGTGGGTTCTACCTTCCAAGCGAATTGCGAAAATTTCGCGTCAGCTCATCCATGCAAAGAACCTGTGAAAGAACCGATCCTTAATGCTGGTATGATGTGCGTCATGAAAAGAAATCATATTTTCGCATCTTTGTGCGGATTCGCACTGTTGTCTTCCGCGTCGGTATCAGCCGCGGAACTGTCCCGTCCCGATGGCAAGCCTGCGGATGTTTCCAAGCCCGTGAAGGTTTTCCTCATCATGGGGCAGTCGAACACACTCGAAATGGGTGCGGTCAAAGGCGATAAAGAGGGAGCATTGGAGAAAGCGGTGAAAACCGAAAAGCTCTATCCGTTTTTGGTCGATGACGCCGGTGCATGGACCACCCGCATGGACGTGCGCAATGTGGGCGTTATGCAAAAAGGCAGCAACATGAATGTCTACCGCAATGATTGGTTGACCATCAGCGGAAATAAGATCGGCATCGAAATCGGCATGGGCCATCAGCTCGGGAGCGCTATCGATGAACCAGTCATGTTGCTGAAAAGCTCGATCGGCAATCGTGGTCTTGGCTGGGATTTGCTGCCGCCGGGAAGCGAACGTTATCTTTTCGAGTTCACCGACAAAGCGGGCAATAAAACGAGCAAAGTGGTTGCTGGATACAAGGACAAGCCGGATATGTGGGATGCCGATCCTGCCAAGGGACTCGCCACCGAACCACCGAAGGAGTGGCTCGATAAAAAAGGCAAACCCATCGATTGGTATGCGGGCAAGCAATGGGATGACGATATTGCAAATGCGAAAAAAGTCCTGTCAGAACTCGCCACTTACTACCCGCAAGCGACAAAATATGAGGTGGTAGGATTCTTCTGGTGGCAGGGAGAAAAAGACGCGGGGAATGAGGCTCACGCTGCCCATTACGAAAAGAATCTCGTGACTCTCATCAAGGCTCTTCGCAAGGAATTCCATGCTCCGAATGCGAAGTTTGTCATGGGAACGATCGGCGAAGTGAAAAAAGGCGATACGGGCAACAGTGGCAAGATCCTCGATGGCATGTTTGCTGTCAGTGGCGAAAGCGGTAAATACCCTGAGTTCAAAGGGAATGTCGCCACCGTCTACACTCATCCGATGAGCAACGGAGGCAGCGGCAACGGTCACTACAGCGGCAATGCCAAGACCTACATGGATGTGGGCCTAGCGATGGGCGAGGAGATGAAAAAACTGCTGCAGAGCAAGTAATTCATCCGTAGATCAAAAAACGCGGAGAGGGGAAACCTTCTTCGCGTTTTTTTTGCTCATCTTTCTAACGGCGCCTCATGATCAGGCTCCGCTCTTCGCTCTCGCGTCCGGCAAAGGTGCGGTGTTCGATTTTTGGTTGCGTGATGACAAACCATGGCGAGAAGCGCTCTTTGATTTCAGTCATCGGCGTGTTCCATGGCGGGCCTGTATCCCGATCCACGATGTCGGTGAAAAATGCTCCTATGAGATGCGCCCCAGAGGGGAGTAGTTCCGCAACGGTGTGGACGTAACTTTCGCGAAGACTTGGTGGAATCGCACAGAAACAGGTGTGTTCCCAGATCAGCCCGACACGTTGACCGCTATGCCATTTTTCTAACGAAAAAAAATCCGTTTCATGCACGGTGACATTCGGCAGGTCCTGGCACATTTTTCGCGCGGAGGAAACGGCGCTGGGCGCGAGATCGATGCCGATCACGGAGTGTTGCGGGTAAGCCATGGCCCAGGCTCGTAGATCCCAGCCGCGGCCACAGCCCGGAACCACGATGGCACCTTTGATCTCGTGAATCGCGGACCAATGAGCAATCATCGGATGAGGCACACCTTTGTCCCATGGTGTGTCCGCGGATTCGTATCGCGCCTCCCAGTTCACTTCACTCACGGGCGTTGTTTGCGGGGTTTGGTTTGGGAGCTTGCTTTCCGTGGTTCCTTGGCGGGGTTTGTGTCGATGCGCGCGCGCAGCGTCCAGCCAACAAAGCCCGAGATCAAACAGCAAAAGCCGAGATAGGGGAGTAGCTTGATGATAAACCAGAGGTTTCCTTCCATAGGTGTTTACGGGTGTTGCGGATTAGGGTGGCGGAGGCTTTGGAGTGTGTGCCGATTGGTGAATGCGGAAATCGTTCAGGGCTAGGGTCACATCACGTTCGAGCACCCCAGCGTGCGCCAGTGCGTGGGCGATCGCCGCGTCACTCGCGGATGGCTCGAAGGTCTGCCACTCACCATCGCCTGTACTGATCGCGATCAGAGAGTGATTTTGTTGCTCTGTTGCACGCGCAGAAAAGTCCGGCACGTTGGCCAGCGTTTTGTCCCAATCGGCTGCGGGCCAGGCGCGCTCATCGACGATGATTTGGTTGGCGCGCGCGCGGCTCGAGGGATCCGGGCTTGGACAGGATTGCTCCAGCTTTTCCAACAGTGTATGGCGTTGCGACGGTGATTTGAGAACGCCCTCCACGCGTTTTTGCATGCCATAGATAGCCACCAGCAACCAAGTATGGTGGCGGTGGGGGGCCTTTGCCGGGTTCACTTCCACACGATTGTGCACGGCGGTGACTGGATTGCGCCCAGGTTGATCATCGCGCAAACGAACTTGATTCCGAACGATGTTTTCTAACGACAATTTTTCTTCCTCTGTTGCGACCGCGCCTGTCAGCGTGGCTTCCTGCCCGGAGAAGGAGACGACTATCTTGTCGTAAACACCATCATGTTGGCTTTGATCTAACAATTTTGTAGTCTGGATCGCAAGGTCACGCTGGGTTTGGGGCAAATGAAGAGCCACTCCTGCAAACCAAAGCAGCAGAAACAAAATCAGACAGCCGAAATACGATCGTTTCACTTCCCCCGCACGATGGCGCTCTGGGTGCTCGCCGTCAATGTGTTTTGCGTCGCATGAAGGGCATTCGGCAACCAACGATTGCCGCAAAGAGTTCTTGCCAGTGTGGCATTTCTCCGCCAAGCATTAGCTATGTCCTACGGATTTGGAATGTTTGGAATTTTTGCGCTTTTGTTTCAGATCATGCAATTGATTCTGGGCATCATGACCCTCAAACTCAGCAAATCCGCTGGTTGGATGATGATCGTTGCTCCTATATTCACTTGTTTGATTTACGCTTTGGGTATCATCGTCAGAGCTGGTTTCTATGCCTCCGGCAGTACGAATTCCTTATACTATGTTCTCGCCCTGTTACCGACATGCTCCCAAGCGTTGTTTTTCGCCGGTGTCTTCATGATTCTACTGCAAGCCAAGGCGATCAAAAAACGCGCGGAAGAGCAGCAGATGCTGCTGGATGAAATCGCCTCGCGGCAGTGACGGTCCTTCACGGCCACGCGATGGTAGCGCTGACGGGGTAGTGATCTGATGCAGGCTTTTCCTTGCCCTCGGGATAGATGATTTCGGCTTTGAGGATATGGGCCGGACGTGAGACCAGAATGTGATCAACCTTCACCCATCCGTCTCTGTTGTTTTCCCAGAAATGAAGAGTGCGCCGCGATCGTACTGCCGCGTGCAGAGTCTGGTAAGGATCGAGCAGGGCGCCCGACCATGAGGGATTCCTTCCCGCGAGCAAATCCACCGCGGGATTCCCCTCCGTGGCATTGAAATCGCCTAACAAGACGAGCGGCTCGTTGAGGGCTTTGCGGGTGTCGATGCGCCGAGCGATCAAGGCAGCGGCCTCCACTCGTGAGCCTTGGTGCCGGTGATCCCAGTGAGTGTTATAGACGGTGAAACCACGCTGGTTCTGTCGATCTCTAAGATGAATCCACGTGGCGATGCGAGGAATCTGATTGCCCCACGTTTTCGATCCGGGGACTTCGGGGGTGGCGGACAACCAGAACATCCCAGCATCGGCGGGATCGGCTTGGAAACGCGCGCGCCGATAGAAAATCCCGGAATACTCGCCTCGCGTCTTGCCATCATCGCGACCGTATCCGTAAAAATCATAATCGGGCAAGGACAGTCGCATGTCTGCGACCTGGGAGTGAAGGGCTTCCTGCACGCCCATGACATCGGGATTCATGCGCCGTATGGTGCCGATCAGTCGATGCAATCGATGGGGCCACGCGCGCCATCCAGTATCCTCATTCGCCTCGTAGCGGATGTTGTAGCTCACAAAACTCAGGGTCCAGTCCTCCGCTCTCGCTGTGGTCAGTAGGACCATGCCAAAAGCGAAACAACGCAGAAGCCGAGTCATAGCATCAGTCTTTTTTCTTGAGCTGTGGGAAAAATACGACGTCACGAATGGTCGGTGCACCGGTTAGCATCATGATCAGTCGATCGATGCCGATGCCGATGCCACCTGCCGGAGGCATGCCGTGCTCGAGGGTTTCGATGAAATCGTAATCCACCTTCTGCTCTTCGCCGCCCGATTGATGTTCGAGGCGATCGCGTTGCACATCAGGGTCATTCAGTTCCGAGTATCCAGGCGAAATTTCCTGACCGTTGATGATCAGCTCATAGACCTCCACCGTTTTACCGCCGGGGGTGACTTTGGCGAGAGGCACTAGTTCGGAGGCCACTCGAGTGACGAAGCAAGGATCGAAAGTTTTTTCTTCCACCAGCTTTTCGAAAACCTGTTGCACGACCTCGTAGTCTTCCATGAGCGGGGAAATCTCCACGCCCAATGCAGCACAGCGTTCGCGACGTTGAGCCGCGGTGATATCGAAGAAATCGTCTCCCGCCGCTCCCTTGATGAGATCGTGGTAGCCGGCGCGTTTCCAGGGACGTTGCAAATCGATGGTGCGCACCACGTTTCCTTCCTCGTCCTTGTGTTCGATCTGCAAGCCGCCGCAGAATTTTTCCGCGAGCGAGCAGGTCATTTCCTCGACGAGATTCGCCATTTCTTCAAAATCAGAGAAGGCCCAGTAGGCTTCCAGCATCGTGAACTCAGGATTGTGACGACGGGAAATGCCCTCGTTGCGGAAGTTGCGGTTGAGTTCGAAAATTTTCGTGAATCCGCCCACGAGCAAGCGCTTGAGGAAAAGCTCGGGTGCAATGCGCAGCGTGAGCGGCATGCCGAGCGCGTTGTGATAGGTTTCAAAAGGCCGTGCCGCCGCGCCGCCCGCCACATCCTGCAACATGGGGGTCTCGACTTCGAGGAAACCGCGCTCCTGGAAAAAACGGCGGATCTCCGCGATCATGAGAATGCGTTTTACGAACACGTCTGCGCTCTGTGGGTTGCCCATCAAGTCGAGGTGGCGTTTGCGATACTTGATCTCACGATCGGCCACACCGTGCCATTTGTCGGGCATGGGACGCAGGGACTTCGAAAGCACCGTGAAACGTTCCACCTTGATGGTGGGCTCTCCGGTGCGGGTGAGGAAGGTTTCACCCTCTACGCCGATCCAGTCGCCGCGATCCAAGCATTGCCAGATCGCCACCTGTTCTTCGCTGAGAGTCTTCAGGCCGACGTAGCCTTGGATCCCGCCTAGCACATCGCCGAGGTGGAAAAACACCGACTTGCCCATGTCACGCAACCCAGTGATGCGACCAGCCACCTTGACCTGCACTCCTTCGGTGAAATTTTCCTGCAAGGTGGCAGGCGTTGTGGTGGTCTCGTAACGGGCACCATAGGGATCTACTCCCAATTCGCGCAGCTTCGCCAACTTTGCGCGGCGTACGGCGATCAGTTCGGCTTCGGTGGAATGGTGCGTGGCATCGTCTGACATGGCGGGCAATGACTTACGCGAGGATGGGCGATTGGGAAACTGCAAAATGCGTGTTTTGTCGATTTTTCGACGGTTTTCCAAGTCTGCCATGGGTTCTTCAGGATTCTAGCACCCCTAAGACACTGGCTCCGTTTTGCGGGACCGCTTAAAGCAACACGTTTGTGAATGGTTGCTTTTGTCAAGTATTCTGAACGAAAATGGCGGACAGAGAGGGATTGCCTATGGCCATGCCAGTTTGCGCTGCGCGATTTTTTTCAAATTTCGCTGCGGCGAAGGCCGCGTTCGAATCCATGACCCGGAGGGCAGAGTTCTCGTCCCTCCTCAAAAGCCATCACCCCAACCCAGATGAACTGGATTGGGGTGAGAGCGGAGCGAGAGGGATTCGAACCCTCGGTGAGGTCACCCCCACGCTCCCTTAGCAAGGGAGTACTTTCGACCACTCAGCCATCGCTCCTGATACTCGACGTGCGGGTCGCGCGAGTGATACACCCATTTGATCGTTCGCGTCAATCCTTTGGCGCACTTTTTTTGATTTATTTTACGAGTCTGGGAAGGAAGGCGGTCGCGGCTTGTTCTGTGCTTGAAATTTGCTGCCGATGTGATGGATTGCAGGTGTGTGGATTGTGACACGATACTCTGCGATGAGCTTGCTGCTGGTGGCATGTGCCAGCCAAGATCAAGAATCCGCGGAGAAAAAGCCTGCGGTTGAGGCTGAGACCATGCAACTGGTGGCCCGTGTGCAATCCCGGCCAGGCAACAAGGATTTTGTATTGCTCGAAGCCTATGGCAAGTGGACGCTTGACGAGGGGGTGATCCTACATTCCTACGGCATCGACGGCAGATCTGCGACGCTGGAGACCAGTGGCGAAAAGCTCGGGCAATTCGTGGCGGCTGATGTGAAATCGGGCGAGGTATCGGTCGGTGATGCCGTCTATCATCGCACGAAGGGGTCGGCTCAGGCTCCAGCGGTCGGTCCTCAGGGCTCTCCCGGTCCACCAAATAAACCTGCCGCAATGCCTCCAACCGCGGTTGAGACAGCTCCCATGCCTGCAATCGAGCCAGTGCCCTTGCCATCGAATTGAGTTTTGGAGACGTTTCAGGGCAGCAATCGTGACCGCAGCCTCTCATCAGCCATTTCGCAGGTCGCTGACGTTCCGAACCACCGTCTGCGATGGCGGGCGACGGAGCGGTAGAGTAATTCGCACCACGAGTGCGGAATAATGCTCAGCAAACGCAACAGATTCCAGAAACCACCCAGAGCGCGGGCGATTTCCCATACGGCGTCAGAGCGTAGGAAGATTGCGCCATCAGCCTCACGCCATACGACTACGGTGCCGTTTTCCTCGTCGGCATGCTGGCTCAATCGTTGGGCCGCCGCTGTTTTTCCTTGCAGCGGGGCGAAACGTAGATGATCCCGATGATCGGCGTGGGCGATAAAACGTATCAAGCTCGTACATAGACCGCATTTTCCATCAAAAAAAACGATCCAATGCATATCTACGATGGTTCAGCTTGCCTGGGGTTGGAAGAAAGTTTGCATGCGGCGATGCAGGTCCTCATAGAAACTCTTTTTCATCGCTTCTAGTGCTGCGATTTGTTCGGGAGAGGACTGTTCGCGCAGGGCTTCTTGTTGCTTCATTTTTTCCGCGAAGGCCTGTTCCATCTCGATCAGGCTGTCGATGAACTCGCGTGCGGCGCGCGAATGCTCCACGCCATCCACCAACGCGGCTTCCAAGCGCTTGTTGCGTGTTACACCGAAAAGATTGCTGGCCGATGACTGGGTCATGTAGTGCTTGTGATGTTTGACGAAATTCTTGTGCTCGCCATCGATGTGTCGCTCTTCCCGGTCCAGCAAGGCATCGTAGGGTCCGGTTTTGGTGAAAAACTTCACAATGAGCGGAATGGTGTCCACCAGCATGAAAAGTGCGGTGAGAATGATGTAGGTGAAGTAGGCGAATTGGCCGCCCTTGTTGCCGTTCTCGAATAGTTGGTGCAGAGCCAGTGTCTGGGTCAGCACATCCTTGCGCGGCTCGGCTCGCAGTGCATCGATGGTGGCGCGCTCATCGGCGGCCACGCGTGAGAGTTCCTCTTGCACGCGCGCGAGTTCGGTCAGTCTCGTATCGATCTGTTGTTTGATGGTCTCCCGCAAGGCGTTTTGTTGGGCGGTGAAGGCGGCGGCTTGGTCGCTTTCTACCTTGCGTTTGAGTTCGGCGACGCGCTCCTGTTCAGCGACGTTGGCCAGTTCGATTTCCTTGAGTTTTTCTTCAAACGCAGCGATGGCGGATGCCTCGGCTGAGCGGATTTGCGATTCGAGGGCCTTTTTTTCCGTCGTCAAGTGTTCCAGCAGTCCGCCGAGCCTGCGGGCATCTTCGCGGCGTGGATCGAGTTGGTCGGAGCGGATCGAGCGCGCGCGCGGGCCTTCTCCCGAAAGTCCGGAGCGTTGGCCGTTGAGTTCGCGCTCGAATTCTGCTTGCCAGTAGCCCAGTTCGGTTTGGATCTTGTTGTATTGCGGCGTCAGTTCGGCGGATTGCGCCTCGATCGCCGTGAGTCGTTCTGTGAACGGTTTTGTCGCCTCGTCGGTGGCTTTTTTTAACTCCGCCTGCTGCGCAGCGGTCAGGCCGGGCACTTTCGTGGATGCATCCTCGTTTTCCTGAATGATGAATTTTGCCTGAAAGGATTCGTTCCATTTCTGCCGTTGCTCGGCGATGTTGGCTTCGAGTGCGGTGATATTTCTGCGCACGCTGGCCTTTTCTGTGTCAAAATGTTTCCGTGTGGTCTCGATCGCGACGTTGCGTTCGGCTTCGATCACCGTAGAAATGGTATCGCGAAACAGCAACAGCACCATGGGGTGGGCGATGGTGATGCCCATCAGCATCGCGACGATGAAACGCAGGGCGAACTGTCCGATTTTCCGGAAAAACGACATGAACGGCCGATAGGAAGCGAGCAGCGCGCGGTCGATGCTCAAAATGATGAAGGCCCATACGGTAGCCACGCCGTAGATCACCACGGGGCGATCGGTGAGGGTGGACAAGGCGTAGGCGCAGGCGATGAAGGCAAAAGCGCAAGGCACGAGGACCGTGCAGCCGAATGCCACATACTTGCGCTGCTCCCAGTTGGGGCATTGCTCCAGGGTTTCGCTGCCGGCTCCGGATAGCCAGAAGAAAAATCGTTTGATTGGTGAGCTTTTCATCAACCCATCTCTACGCCTGCAGATCATGCACTTATCATCCCGATGAAGTTTTTTTTTATTCCTTGCTAAGAATTGGCGATTTTTGCGGTATGATTCCGCATGTTGAAATGGATATGCACCCGATTCCCATCGATGTGGTGGGGCCGTCTCGCGTTTGCACAGGGATTATGGATGTCGATCGCGCCACTCAAAGCGGCAAGCCAGCCGAATATCATCCTCGTGATGCCCGATGATGTGGGATACGGAGATTACGCCTGTTTGGGCAATCCTGTGATCAAAACACCGTCGGTGGATGGTTTTCGTCAACAAAGCATGCTCTTGACCCAGTTTCACGTGAGCCCCACCTGCGCTCCCACGCGTTCCGCCCTGATGAGCGGTAGACACGAATTCAAGAACGGTGTGACGCACACGATTTTTGAGCGCGAACGCCTGAATCTCAAGACCTACACGCTGCCGCAGATGCTTCAATCGGTGGGCTACACGACGGGGATTTTTGGCAAATGGCATCTGGGTGATGAGGCCGAATATCGTCCTGAGAGTCGTGGCTTCGATGAAGTTTACATCCACGGCGGTGGCGGCATCGGCCAAGGTTATCCCGGCTCTTGTGGCGATGCCCCCGGTAATACCAACATCAATCCTGCTCTGTGGCACAATGGCAAGTTCGTCAAAACGACTGGCTACTGCACCGATTTGTTTTTTGATCAGGCCCTGCGCTGGATCGATGCCAAACGTTTGGAAAAAAAGCCTTTCTTTGCTTATGTCACACCCAATGCGGCTCACACGCCCTTGGTTTTGCCTGAGTCCTATTACCAATCCTATGTAGGCAAACCGGGGGTGACGCCGGACATGGCGAAATTTTTCGGCATGATCGAGAACATCGACCGAAATTTCGGCAAGTTGTTAGGCAAAGTGCGCGAGTGGGGGCTGGAACAGGACACCTTGGTAATTTATATTGGCGGAGATAACGGCGGCACGTTCGGGACCAAGTTGTTCAATGCGGGCATGCGTGGCAGCAAGGGGACGCCTTACCAGGGAGGAACCCATGTGCCGTGTTTCATGCGTTGGCCGTCTGGAGGAATCCGCTCTGGAACGGAGTGTTCCGCTCTCACTGCCCATATCGATCTTTTTCCCACCGTGGCAGAAATCACCGCGGCGAAAGTCCCGGATTCGGCAAAATCGCAAGTGGAGGGCCGCAGTCTTTTACCGCTGATGAAGGATCCCAAGGCGAGTTGGTCGGACCGTAGCCTGATCCATCACGTCGGACGCTGGGAGCGAGGTCAGGCGGAAAAGGGAAAGTATGAGAAGATGGCGATTCAAAACGCGCGGTATTCCTTGGTCAACAATCGTGAACTCTACGA
This sequence comes from Verrucomicrobiota bacterium, assembly GCA_046052105.1. Classification (GTDB taxonomy): domain Bacteria; phylum Verrucomicrobiota; class Verrucomicrobiia; order Verrucomicrobiales; family Akkermansiaceae; genus UBA956. The sequence goes on from JBJOMZ010000009.1 coordinate 16,781, forward strand.
CCTCATCGCGGATCCAGAGGAAACACGGAATGTCATGGATCAACATCCCGAGGTGGTGTCGCAGCTTCGCGCTAGCTATGAGAGCTGGTGGCAGGATATGCAGCCCCTCCTTGTGAACGAAAACCTCGATGGTCCTGCGCAAAACCCGTTGAAGGTTCTGTATTGGAAACAATTCGGTGGTGGACCCGAGGAAAAAGCGGACGGTCGTAAAGTCAAGGGTCTGAAACGCGGCAAGGCGGCGCCGTGAGATGCCCGGCCATCAGGTCGGCTTGCGGTAGCGGATCGACGGATTGGACCAATCTTGCGGTTGCTTTCTCTACGGCGATCCAGTTAGGATAATGATGTCATGCATGAGAAGCCCATACGACTTGGTATAGCTCCCTGGAGATCATGAGGCGTGGAAACGGTTCTTTCCTAGGGCTCGTGCTTCGCGTTTGGAGTTGCATCGCTGTTCCTTTAACTCGCTCGCCGAACTGCGGTGCTCGATTTGTTCTTGTGAACGCATCGTGCTTTGGTAGGTTGCTGGCACAAAGATGAAGCGGATACACAAACATGCGTTATGGGGAGGGCTCGTGCTAGGGCTGTGTCAGTGCCAGAGCGTGCAGAGCAAGGTGGATCGTCAAAGATTTCATGAGGTCGATGCCAACGGTGACGGTTTGCTCAGTTTGGAGGAGGCGCGCCGATTCGAGCACAAGCGGGTGTTTGATCTCATCGATTACGATCAAAACGGTTTCATTTCCCTGCAGGAGGCACTCGATATCGCTCCGGAGGCGAACCGCAGCAAATTTTACGAGTATGATATGAACCGCGATGGCAAGGTGACATTGGGTGAATTTGAGAAAATCCAGATCAAAAAAGGCTACGTGAAGCAGCGTTTCCATGCCGCAGATCGAGACTGTGATGGATTTGTTACCTTGAAGGAGGCCGATGCCCGTGTGCAGTTTCTGCAAGCACAGGCGGCCGGAGCAATGTGAGAGCGGAGAAGGAATTGCATGATTTCGGTCACGGATGGGCTCGCGGTGCCGGGATTGGTTGAGGAAATGCAGCAGGCATTTTCTCCTGAGGGACTATTGGGCCGATCGAAAGACTTCGAATACCGCCCGCAACAACAACAGCTTGCGGTGGCGGTCGCAGAGGCTTTGGTGCGGCGTAGTTGCGTGATCGCGGAAGCGGGAACGGGCGTAGGAAAATCGCTGGCCTACCTGTTGCCGGCGGCGCGCTTTGCGTTGGAGACCGGACGCAAGGCGGTGATCTCCACTCATACGATCAACTTGCAGGAACAGCTGATCCGTAAGGACATCCCCATCGTGCGCAAGGTGCTGCGCGAGGAATTTCCCGCCGTATTGTTGAAAGGCCGCGGCAATTACCTCTGTCCCGTGCGCTTGCGCCGCGCCATCGAACAAACGGCGGATCTTTTCACCAGTTCGGAGGACGAGGAGTTGCGAGCCATTGCCCGCTGGGCGGAGGGGACACGGGACGGAACATTGAGCGACCTGTCCTTTTCGCCTTCGCCAAAAATCTGGGCGCAGGTCTGCAGCGATCCTCACATCTGCACCGCACGTCTGTGCGGACCTCGCGGCAATTGTTTTTTCCAAGAAGCCCGCAAAGCAGCGGCCGAAGCCAAAATGGTGGTGGTGAATCACACACTGTTCTTCGCCTTGTTGGGCGCGGCAGACGATGTGGCCTCGGCCGATGCTGGGGCGATGAATGGTTTTTTGTTTCCGAACGACTTCGTGGTGCTGGACGAGGCCCACACCGTGGAACATGTGGCGGCCGCGCAACTCGGTCTGCGTCTGAGCCAGTCGGGGCTGAAATATGAGCTGATGCGTTTGTATCATCCCCGCACGAAAAAAGGTCTGCTCAAGAGCTATCGCAAGGCCAGTGCCATGAAGGCGGTGGAAGCACTCTTGGATGAGGCGGAGAACTTTTTTCTGCGCGTGGGCGAGAATGTCCGCTTCAGTGAATACGGCCGTGAATTCCGTGTCAGACGTCCTGGGCTTGTGGACAATACCCTAGCGGCGCCGCTGCGCCAATTGTGGTCGGAGATCGATGATCTCGCTGCTGACGTGGAGGGCGATACCAGCAAGTCCGAACTGCAGGAGGTATCGCGAAAACTGCGGGAAGTTCACGGGACGGTGCAGACATTTCTCGATCAGCAGCAGGAAGGCAATGTCTACTGGGTCGAGCGTGGCGGACGCGAGGAGATACAGTTTTCCCTTCACGCTGCTCCGGTCGAGGTGGCGGAGACCTTGCGGCGTCTGCTCTTCGCGCCGGAAAAAACCTGCATCATGACCAGTGCCACGCTGGGAGTGGGGGATCCGTCGCTGCAGTGGTTCAAGGGTCGCGTTGGTGCAGAAGAGATTCGCAGCATGAGCATCGGTAGTCCGTTTGATTACAAAAAGCAGATGCTTGTGAAGATTTTCCGCAACATGCCGGAACCGAATGATGCCAAATACAACAAGGCCCTGGCCAAGGCGATCCAGATGTCGGTCGAAGTCAGCGAGGGCCGAGCCTTTGTTCTGTTTACGAGCTATCGGGCGATGCGCGACGCTGCGACGCAACTGGAGGGTTTTTTCCGCAAAAAAGGATGGCAGCTCATCGTTCAGGGGGCGAGCATGACACGCAACCGCATGATCGAGGAGTTTCGCAAGGATGTGAACAGCGTGCTTTTCGGCACCGATAGCTTTTGGACCGGTGTCGATGTGCCCGGAGAGGCTTTGTCGAATGTGGTGCTCACGCGTTTGCCGTTTTCCGTTCCGGATCACCCGCTGACGCAATCGCGCGTGGAAGCGATCGAGGCCGAGGGCGGGAATGCCTTCATGGAATACAGTGTGCCGGAAGCAATTCTCAAGATGCGCCAAGGTGTGGGGCGCCTGATTCGCACCGCGAAAGACCGCGGCTGGGTGCACATTCTGGACAACCGCATTCTTACCAAAAGATACGGCAAAAATTTCCTCTCGGCTCTGCCTGATGCGCCCGTGGAGGAAGTGTTTTTGGACTTGCGTTAGGTCATCCGAAGAGACGCACGGAGGAGAGTCCACCATCGGGCCGCAGGATCTGTCCGGTCATGAAGCGGCTGTGATCGCTGATCAGGAAATCGAGCAGCGCGACGATGTCATCGGCCTGACCCACCTGCTGCAAGGGGTGGCGTTTGGCGGCGGCGGCTCGCTTCGTTTCATCGCTGAGCAGGGACTGGGCCAGCGGGGTATCAGTGAGCGAGGGGGCCAGCACGTTGACTCGGATCAAGGGTGCCCATTCGGCGGCAAGGCTGCGGGCTAGGCCCTCGACGGCGCCCTTTGCGGCGGCGATGGACGCATGGAAAGACATGCCCTGCGCCACGGCGATGCTAGAAAAAAGAACCACCGATGCATTGCCGCTGGCCTTCAGCGCAGGGAGGGCCGATTGCAGGGCATGAACAGCGCCTAACAGATTGATCTGGAGATCGCGGGCGAAGTCATCGTGGCTGATGCGATGGAACGGCTTGAGTGAAATTGTTCCGGGGAAATACACGAGTGAGTCGAGTTTTTCGGGCCATTGCAAGGGAGCCGGATTCTGGGCATCGAAATGCTGTGAGGGAATTCCTTGATCGCTGAGAATTTCTGGTTGGCGGCAGGCAGCGTAGATTTCATGGCCTCCTGCGCGCCAGTGCTGAAGGGCTTTTGCGCCAATTCCGGATGTCCCGCCGATGAGTGCGATGCGTTTGGTCATGGCGCACCATCGCCGAAAACGTCGGCACGTCAACCGATCGTGTGAAATTCCGCACTTGATGCCTGACCGCATCCGTCTCATCGTGAGGCATGTCCTTTCCGATTCGCTCCGCATCCGCCACAGTTGGCGGGATTTTTGTCTTCGGTCGCATTCTTGATAAAATACGCCTTGCTGCACGAGGTCAACTGCCTACTGGTTATCATGTCGGCATCATTCCTGGGAAAAAAACTTTTGACGATCGGGTCTGCCGTTTCCTTGGTGTGAGCTTCGATGCCCTGAGCGAGCGAACCTTGCAAGGAGGTGGTGATGAGGAAATTCTTGATTGGTGCTTCGCTCAAGGGCGCCGTCCCGATGACGAACAGATCGAAGTCTGGAACACCTTTATGCAGAAGCGTGGTTGGAATGATCCTGCCAGCTCGGGACTGCAACAGCAGAAAGCCGATGCGGGATTGGCTCATCGCGATGACATCCAAACTTTCTTCGCTCTTTTTGATGCCGAGGAAGGCCGTGCGTAAAGGATCATGAAAGACCGGTTGTTCGAGAACATTCGTGAGGAATTGCGAGCGAGGCTGCTGCGTCTCAAGGAGGCGGCTCAGGAGGCTCACGCTGCCGCCACCGATGCCGGCAGCAAGGCCGAGAGCAAATACGACACGCGCAATCTGGAAGCGTCATACTTGGCATCGGGTCAGGCGAAACAGGTTGAGGAGTTGGCGGATGCGCTGCGTTTGTTCGAGGCATTCGATGTCATGTCGATCGAGACCGCGGAAACGATTGTTATGGGTTCCTTGGTGGAAACTTCTGATGGAGCCTCTTATTTGTTAGCTCCCAGCGCGGGAGGCCTGGAGATCATTCATGATGGCCGTGAGGTCACTGTCTTGACTCCGTCCAGTCCCTTGTATCAAAAGTTGTTAGGTAGGGCGCCGGGGGAATGGATCGAAGGCAGCCCGAGAGTGATCGCGTCCGTATGGTGAAGTCACCTGGCAGCAGGGAGTTTCATGGAAGCAACACGCTGCCTGAATGTTGTGGTTTTCCTACCGGAGCATTGATGCCTGGAACGCTAGCAAGATCCCAATCCCATGGTGGTTTGAGGCATATGCGGTGTGCAACCCTCTTTCTTGGGGCGATATGAAATCAATTTTTTCTCCCGCCCCACATTTTCACTTGTCAGATCGGAGGAATTTCGATTGCATCGCTCATGGCAGACTTCTCTTTGGCTTTTTCGTTTGACGATGTCCTGCTGGTGCCCGCGCGCAGTGCGATTTTGCCTGCTGACGCCGAATTGAGCACCATGCTGACCGCGCAGATCGGACTCAACATTCCCGTGGTTTCTGCGGCGATGGATACGGTTTCGGAAGCAGAACTTGCTATTGCTTTGGCGCGTGAGGGGGGCATGGGGGTCATTCACCGTGCATGCACGATTGAGGAGGAGGCTGCGATGGTTTCCCGGGTGAAACGTTCGGAAAACGCGGTGATTCTCAAGCCCCACACGTTTCGCATGGAACAATCGGTCGACGAAGTGCGCCACGTGATGGAATTACAAGGATTTTCTGGATTTCCCGTGGTCGATGAGGACGGTCAACTCGTAGGCATGGTAACAGGTCGTGATGTGCGATATCTCGATCGACCAGATGCCACGGTGGCCGAGGTGATGACACCTCGCGATCGTTTGATTACTGCTGCGCCGACAACCGGACTGGAGGAAGCGCGGCGCATTTTGTATCAGAACCGCATCGAAAAACTGCCTTTGGTCGATGCCGGAAATCGGCTGGTAGGTCTGATCACTGGGTCCGATATCGAAAAACGAGTGACTTTCACCAATGCCGCCAAGGACCCGAACGGTCAACTGCGCTGCGGGGCAGCTGTCGGTGTGGGCCCGGAGTTCATGGAGCGCGCACAGGCTGTGATCGAAGCCGGAGCGGACGCTTTATTTATCGATGCTGCCACGGGGCATACGACTCGAGTGATGGAGGTGATCGCGAAATTGCGCGAGCTTTCCGACCGTCCGGTCATTGCCGGAAATGTCGTCACCGAGGCCGGTGCACGCGACCTCGTTTCTGCCGGAGCCGCGGCGATCAAGGTGGGCGTGGGGCCTGGATCGATCTGCACGACTCGGGTGATTTCGGGTGTGGGCATGCCGCAATTTACGGCCATTCGCAATGTGGCGGACTACTGCCACGAGCGTGGCGTGAAAGTCATCGCCGATGGTGGCATCCGCTACTCCGGTGATATTGTCAAAGCTCTCGCTGCGGGTGCTGACCTCGTCATGCTCGGTTCCTTGCTCGCCGGCACGCGCGAAAGCCCCGGACAAACGGTTCATTCGCAGGGTCGGCGTTTCAAAACCTACCGCGGTATGGGCTCGCTGGGGGCGATGCGCAAAGGCTCCGGAGATCGCTATGGTCAAAACAGCTCAGGAAAACTGGTGGCGGAGGGCGTCGAAGCACGCGTGCCCTACAAAGGCCCGTTGTCCGATGTGGTGTTCCAACTGATGGGCGGTCTTCGTTCCGGCATGGGCTATGTCGGTGCGGCCAATCTGACCGAACTACAAACGAATGCCCAATTCGTGCGCATTACGACTGGTGGCTTGCGCGAAAGCCATGTCCATGACGTCGTGCTTACCGAGGAGCCTACCAATTACCAGCCGATGAGCTGAACAGGAAAAATGTTGTTAGAGAAGATATGAAAGAGTTTCACCATGTGGCGGTTTTGGATTTTGGTTCGCAGTATACCCAGCTGATTGTGCGCAAGGTTCGCGAGTTGGGATACTATGCGAAATTGTATGCACCCGAGGATTTGGCGGAAGTGGGGGAACCCGGCGCCATCATTCTCTCAGGCGGTCCTCGCAGCACTAGCGAAGTCGATGCGCCAGATATCGATTTCGAGCGCCTGAAATCTTTCGGCTGTCCCGTGCTTGGCGTCTGCTACGGCATGCAGTTGCTCAACATCAAATTCGGTGGCACGGTGCATGCCAGCAACAGGCGTGAATATGGTCCTGCCGCGCTCACTCCACAGGCGCGCGAGGGCTTGTATGAAGGCCTATCAGCTTCGTCGCAGGTGTGGATGAGTCACTCGGATACTGTCGATGTCCTGCCCGCGGGCACCAGGGTATTGGCCGTGAACCAACATGGAACGCCCGTTTCCCTTCAATGGTGCGATGGGTTTTACGGCATCCAGTTCCATCCCGAGGTGACGCATAGTCACGAGGGTCTGCGGATATTGCACAACTTCTTGCTCACCGCCAAAGAACTGCAACCATTCCATATCGAGGATTTCAAACGTGAGATGATCGAGGGTATCCGCAAGGCAGTGGGCGATCGACAGGTCGTCTGCGGTGTGTCTGGCGGTGTGGACAGCACGGTGTTGGCCGTTCTGCTGAAAGAGGCAGGTGTGAAAGTACGGGCGATTTTTGTCGACCACGGTCTGATGCGCCTCAATGAGGGAGATGAAGTGCGCAACAACTTTCATCGGATGGGCGTGGAAATCGAGACCGTCGACTGCGCTGATTTGTTTCTTGGCAGATTGGCAGGTGTGGATGATCCTGAAGCGAAGCGCAAGATCATCGGCAATCTTTTCATCGACGTGTTTTGGGATACTGTGGGTAATGCCGAAATGCTGGCACAGGGCACACTGTATCCCGATGTCATCGAGAGCGCTTCGAATGCCAAATCGAAGGCGTCTAAAATCAAGACGCACCATAACCGCGTGGACCGGATTCTCGAATTGCAAGCACAAGGAAAAGTGTTAGAACCGCTGGCAGAGCTGTTCAAGGACGAGGTGCGCGAATTGGGTAAATCGTTGGGCATCGCCGAGGATATCTTGCAACGTCACCCGTTTCCTGGTCCAGGATTGGCGGTGCGTTGTCCTGGCGAGGTCACGGCGGAAAAACTCCGTGTGATCCGCGAGTGCGATGCCATCTTTATCAACCAGCTCAAGGAAGAGGGTTGGTATGATCGCGTTTGGCAAGCGTATGCTGGATTGATCCCGGTGAAAACCGTTGGTGTGAAAGGCGACGAGCGTTCCTACGAATGGGCCACCAACCTGCGTGCTGTCGTCAGCGAAGATGCTATGACAGCCGACTGGGTGGATCTGCCTTACAGTCTGCTGCGCAAGGCCAGCCACCGCATTCTTAACGAGGTAAAAGGCATCAACCGAGTGCTCTACGACATCTCCACCAAGCCGCCCGCCAGCATCGAGTGGGAGTAAACATGACGCGCGCATTTTTGTTGTCTGCGGCGATCTTCACGATTCATTCGGCGCATCGATAAACCCTATCTCCCAGCCATTCTGGTGATGGGGCCATGAACGCATAGTGGATCAATGCTCGGGAGGTCATCAGTCGATGACTCTTGCTTGATTCGTGTATCATTTTGCTGAGCTTCAAAACTTTTTCTTGCAAATCTTGAATTTTCAGATAATACTGAAAAAACCGAAAGGATAACATCATGAAGCTACCGACAACAAACGAAGGGATCGAAGTGTATTACGATGGCCGCTGCGGTATGTGCTGCAGTTTTCACGAGTGGATCAATCGCCAACCACGCGCTTTTCCGATCACGTTCATTCCGTATCAGGCTCCCCATGCGGAGACGGTATTTCCCGGTTTGGGCACGCTGGATCCAGCCCGTGAAATGGTGGTGAGAACTAGCGACCGGAATATTTTCCGGGGTGCCGAAGCCTGGGTTTGGTGTCTCTACAGTTGCGCCAATCATCAGGAGACTGCGCGCCGACTTGCTGGTCCCAGATTGCTTCCCATTGCGATTCATGCGTGTCGTGTTCTGGCCGCAAACCGCCATGCGTTGAGCAAGGTATTTTTTCGGACCAAGGACAAGGCCGTGAAAAAGGAACTGCACAGGATGAATCGGCCGGAGTGTGAGGGCGACTTTTGCGTCCCCCATCCGTAGCGCATGACTGCGGCAGTTGATCCAGTGTCTGAGATTGTCAGAAGTCTACCCACACGGATTTCAGATAAGGGGTGTCCGTGAAATCTCGTGGCATGCCAGTATGGGTAAAGTTGCAGCGTGCAGGAAGGGCTTGGCGCAGTTGTCGCTCGAAATCCCGCGGGTGCAATTTGTGGCAATTCGTCGAGCACAACAGCCAACCGCCTGGGCTCAGGCACGTCGACGCCAATGCCGCGAGTTCGCCGTAATCGTTCTCCACGCGAAATACCTTGCCTTTTTCGTCGCGGGAAAAGGTGGGTGGATCAAGAATGATGCCGTGGAATTTGCGTCCTTGTTTTTCAAAGCGTCGCAGCCAGTGAAAGGTATCGCCCTTGCAGAAATAATGGGCCTCGGGCTCGATCTGATTGTGGCGGAAATTGCGTTTGGCCCAGTCGAGATACGGTTGCGATAAATCGAGCGTGGTGGTTTGTGCTCCAGACAGTGCGGCAAAAACGGAAAAAACGCCCGTGTAAGCGAAGGTGTTGAGTATGGTATCTCCTGCCTTTACGCGTGAGCGAACCCGTTGCCGGTTATCGCGCTGATCGAGGAAAATGCCCTGAGAATAGCCGCTCTGAAAGGAAATCTCGAAGGATACTCCGTTTTCTTTGGCGAGAAAGGGTTCGTTGATCTGTTGACCTTGGAAATGTCTAGGTGATTCCTTTTGTTGCTGGCTGAGGCACTTGTGATACACGCTGCGATCTTGTTCTTGCAGCCACGCTCTCACATCCGCAGGCAGGTGGGTGCCTGTGGTGGAAACCAGCCAGTGATCGGCAAATGTTTCCAGATAGACTCCCGGTAGGCCGTCGCCTGCGGCATCGATCAGACGAACCGCATCAGTTTCATCATTGAGCAGGGAATGCCGTTTGCTGAGGGCTTGGGTGAAGAGGGACATGGGGAAAGTTTGGAACGATATGCTGCTCGCCGCTCTTGTAGCCCGAAATCACCAGCGGGACCAACGATTTTTTGCCGAATTCGGTGTCCTACTTGCTCACAGTGCGATTGTCTTCGTCATGATGCGCGGGAATCCTTTCGATCGTGCAATTTTGGCAGTTCTTGGCAGGAAGACACATGTTCAGGAAGCGACTGGTTTTGCAGTCTTGGTTTCCGAGTGACCGAAAGATGTTGGATTCGAGTTTCACACATTCGAGATTTATGTCGACCAGGCTTTGTGTGTTTAGTTCCATCATCTCTTGCCAGAGCAAGAGATAGAAACATGGATTTTCAGGTGAATCGTATCGCTATCACGGCGTCGTTACTCAATCAATGGTCGAAAACGATCAAGTTTAAAGATTAGAAAAGACGACTGATTATCATTCTCACAATTCTGTCACATGAGAGATATTTCTTTTCATTGATGAATTGTTATTCAAATAGCACGTGCTGAATCCTGTTGCACGATCTCATAACTATGAAAGCTATAGCTGTCTCCTCATCAGTGAGCGCCTTGGAGAAGGAGTTGTCGGGGGTGTCGGATGTCAACTTGCTGAATCGGCATCACTCCCTCCGTACATATCTTTGCCCATCATCGGAGATTCCTCTGGTGATGAGAGAAATCGCAATCCAGCGCGAGCGAACTTTTCGTGAGGTGGGCGAGGGAACGGGAATGGAAATGGACTTGGATGCTTTCGATCATCATTATTTGCAGTTATTTCTGTGGGATGAGGATGCGGGCAAAATCGTGGGAGGCTATCGGATTGGTGTTGTGGGAGAGATCCGTGCGTTAGCAGGTGATTCTGGAATTTATACGAGCACATTGTTTGGCTTCGCTCCCGATCTGTTGGACGAACTGCATGACGGTATTGAGTTGGGGCGTTCGTTCGTGGTTCCTGAATACCAAGGGCATCCCTTTGTTTTATCGCTCTTATGGAAAGGTATAGGCGCGTTCGTGAGCCGAAATCCTAGACACCGTCTGCTGTTTGGTCCTGTTAGCATCAGCAACGACTATTCGCATATCAGTCGCAGTCTCATGGTTCAGTATCTTAAGCAGGACCGTATGCATGACCAGTGGACGGGCAAGGTGAAAGCCCGTTCACCCTTCCGTTCCGTGCTGGATGACATCGACAACGTTGTGGAACGTCACACGGATTGGTCCAGCAAGTGCGCCAGCATCGAGGCAGTGAACGCTTCTTTGATGGAAATGGAAGGTAAGGGTATCCCTGTGCTGCTCAAACATTATCTCAAACTTAACGCGCGGGTCCTGGACTTCAATGTGGATGCCAACTTCAGTGATGCGCTTGATGTATTGATCGTTACCGATCTTCTGGATGCGCCTGATCAAACTGTAAAACGTTATTTGGGCACGGACGGGTGGGATAACCTGAAGGCTTACCATGAGGCCGGTAACATGGAATGCGCATGAGAAATGCCGTTGAAATGGAAGCTTGGCGAGACTATGTGCCGGATCTGACAACGGCGCTGCCTTTCCTTGCTGGGAATTCGGCTCTAAGTCGTTTGCTGAGAAGCCTAGCTGCGAAACTTACCGCTCTGGAGCAGGGTGGAAAACTTTTATACAAAGCACACCAAATGCAGGCGCACGGGGCAAATCTCTTCGCAGACATCGCGCACGTCTGTCGTTTGGAGGTTTGTGGTGTGGGGGACTTGCCGGATGGTCCTCTGGTGGTGGTAGCTAATCATCCCACGGGACCGATGGATGGTATCAGCTATGGTTCTTGGTTGCTGCAAAAGCGGCCGGATGCGCTTATTCTGACCAATGGAGCCTTAGCCCAGATTCCATCGTTCGAGGGCAAAGTGATCGGACTGTCATTGTATGATGATGCTAGAGCCTCGAGCATCAACGGCATGGCTCTCAGGCGGGTGTTGAAGCATTTGCATCAAGGTGGTTGCGTCGCTGTTTTTCCCGCCGGAACCATAGGCTGGCGCCACGCGGATGGCATGGTGCGGGATCCGCAATGGATGACTACTATATTTGACATAGCGTTAAGAAGCACGGCTCCTGTGGCATGTGTAAGAATCATTGCCCGCAATGGTCCGGTAATGGAGCGCTTGATGGCTCTGCATGCGAAGATACGCACTTTTTTGTTAGGGTGGTCTTTTCTCCACGCCTGCGGTAGTAGGCATGAGTTGAGCCTCTGTGGTCTGTTGGAAAACAATCGCGGAAAAAATTCACGTCAACTTGCTGATGAAGCACGACGACTGATTGAAATCTGATGTTTCGTCAGCATCATCCCCAAAGTTCGTAAAATTTGTCCGAACCGATCGGGCGATAGCTTTTCATCATGAAGTTGTTGCAACTGCCAGAGCCTTGCGAATGGATTCGTTGACCTTGTTCTCCACAGATTCCATGCCGACGCGCAGGGCGTTTTGTATGGCGAGGGCGCTGGAGGAGCCGTGGGCGATGATGACTACGCCATTCACACCCAGCAGCGGGCAGCCACCGTAGCTTTCGTAAGAGGACTTTTCCTTGAGGGCTTTGAAGGCGCCTTTCGCCATTGCTGCACCCAAACTGCGCAGCGGATTGGCAGTGAGTTCTTGCTTCAACCATTTGCCCATGGCCTTGGCGGTCGCTTCGCAGGACTTCAGCACGATATTGCCGGTGAAGCCGTCGCAGAGAACCACGTGCAGCGGAGTTTCAAACAGGTCGTGACCCTCGACGTTGCCGATGAAGTTGATGCCGGGCGTTGTCTTGAGAAGAGAGAAAGTTTTCTTGGTGAACGTGGTGCCTTTTTCGTCTTCCTCGCCGTTCGACATCAGACCAACGAGAGGATCGGCAATGCCCAGCACATGTGTGGCAAACGCAGTGCCCATGATGGCGTAGCCGATGAGGTGCTCCGGTTTTGCTTCGGGGTTGGCCCCGGCATCGAGGATGTTGCACACGCCGTGTTCATTTGGTAGCGGCGATGCGATGCCCGCGCGCTCGATGCCCTGGATGAGGCGCAGTTTGATTGTCGCAGAAGCGACACAGGCTCCCGTGTTACCGGCGGAAATAAAGGCATCGGCGTCGCCGGCCTTGACCAGATCCATGGCAACATTGATCGATGATTTTTTCTTGCTTCGCATGCTATAGGCACCCGGTTCGGCCATACCGATCACTTCGGAGGCATGAACGATGGTGATGCGCTCACTTTCGAGTTGATGTTTTTTGCATTCCGCTTCCAGCGTGGGGCCATCGCCGACGAGGAAGATTTTCTGAATTTTCGGATAGAGAGCCAGTGCCTGTTTGGCTCCGAGGATGTTGACGGCGGGGGCGTGGTCGCCGCCCATGGCATCGAGTGCGAGTTTCATGATAAATTTGTTAGATTAGGCCATCCTTGCGCGCTTGCTTCCAGTAGGCGTATTCACTGCGGTTGAAGTCGATGTATTCCGGGGATAGATCGCTTGTATACATCGTGTAATTCGCTTCACCTTGGTTGAGGTGGATTTCCACGGTGAACTCGGGCTTGGCGGCAATGGCGCGCAGTTCTTCCATGGGAGTGGGAGATTGCAGTCCACCGAGGCATGCGGCTTTGCCGTTGAGATAAATGTCCACCAGTTCTTCGCGGATGCGTGCGCGCGAGTAGCCCACGGCGTGGATGATGCGTCCCCAGTTCGGATCACCACCGTTCCAAGAGGATTTGACCAGCGCAGATTTACTCACGGCTTCGGCGACTTTTTTCGCATCCAGGTAGGTGCGGGCTCCTTTGACTTCCACGGTGACGAATTTGGTCACCCGCTCGCCATCGCGCACGACAGCTTTGGCAAGTTCGAGCATTACGAAGCGCAAAGCAGCGCGGAAAATCTTGCACGCCTGGGTGTTACGGCGGATAGCAGGCATGCCCGATCGACCGTTCGCTAGGACGAGCACGGTATCGTTCGTGCTCATATCGCCATCGATGGTGATGCGATTGAAGGAATCTTCGACCATTTCCAAAGTCGCCTTGCGCAGGCATTCGGAAGTCAGATGGGCATCCGTCGTGATGAAGCAAAGCATCGTCGCCATGCTGGGGCTGATCATGCCGGCACCTTTCACACAGCCGCCGATCCGGACCTTATGGCCATCGATGTCAAAGGAAATGGCGATTTCCTTGGGATGGGTGTCTGAGGTGATAATGGCGGCGGCCACATCGGATCCGTTCTTTGGCCCGAGCTTTTGCACCAGTTCGGGGATGCGAGGTTCGATACGCGATATGGGCATGGGCAGGCCGATAACTCCCGTGGAGCAAACGCCGATTTCCGAGGTGTTGAGCTTGAGTTCCTTGGCCACTGTCTGGCACATCGTTTTCGCGTCCCTGATGCCGACCACACCAGTACAAGCGTTGGCATTGCCGGAATTGGCGATGATGGCGCGGAGTTCGCCACGGCGGAGATGCGCGTGCGAGAGTTTCACCGGTGCGGCTTTCACGCGGTTGGTCGTGAATGTGCCGGCGGAAACACAGGGAGATTCCGAAAAAATCAGTGCGAGGTCCAGTCGGGATGCTTCCGGGTTTTTGATGCCACAGGAAACGGCGGATGTCAGAAAGCCCGTGGGCGCTCCGACGCCGCCTTTGATTTTGGTGAATTGCGAATCCATGTCAGCGAGTGGAAAAGATAAGGACTTCCTTACACGGAAAGCAATCCCGCTTTTTCATCCAGTCCGAAAATCAGGTTGAAAGATTGCACGGCTTGTCCGCCCGCACCCTTGACCACGTTGTCCTCTGCGCTGGTGAGAATCAGTCGGTTCGTGCGCGCATCGAGATGCCAGCCGATATCAATAAAATTCGTGCGGGTCACATTCTTGGTGTCGGCACAAACGCCTGCCCCGAGCAAACGTACGAAAGGTTTTTGGTCGTAAGCGTTGGCGAGAGCCGCGCCGACCCGTTCCACAGTAGCGCCCGAACGAAGGCTCGCTGTGATGCTGCTGTGAATGCCGGTGTTCACGGGAACAAGATGCGGGATGAAGGTAATCCGCACGGTCTCGCCGGCAGCGATGGACAGTTCCTGTTCGATCTCTGCCAAATGGCGGTGTTTCGGAATGCCGTAGGCGCGCAGGCTTTCGTTGCACTCGCAAAACAGATATGCGGTGTCGGCTTTTTTACCGGCTCCGCTCACGCCGCTCATCGAGTTCGCAATGATGCTCTGGGGATCGATGAGATTTTCCCGCAGCAAGGGGATCAACGGAAGCAGAATGCTCGTGGGATAACAACCGGGGGAAGCGATGAGAGACGCAGCGGCGATTTCATGCGGACGCATTTCCGCCAAGCCGTAGACCGCCTTTTCTAGCAAATTGGGTGCGGGGTGGGGATGCTGGTAGAACTCCGCATAGATGCTGGCATCATGGATGCGGAAATCGGCACTTAGATCGATGACTTTGACGTCCCGTTCCAAGAGAGCGCTGGCGATTTCTGCAGCGACTCCGTGGGGCAGTGCGAGAAACGCTACCGCGGCACCAGTGGCGGCGATGGCATCGGCATCGGGTGCGATGAAGGTCAGTTCCGATCCGGGCAATCCGCGGTAGCGGGGAAAAAGTGATGCGATCGATTTGCCTGCCTCCTGCCTCGATGTTACGGCGCAAAGATCGACATGCGGATGCTGCAATAACAGTCGCAGCAACTCGCTCCCGGTGTATCCACTGGCTCCGACGACGGCTGTTTTGATGCGTTGCATGGGACTGGTCATGACAGAAAAGCCAACGATTGCCAATGAAGATTTGCTTTGTGTCCATTCTTCCGTGCGCCCTGACATGAATGGGATTGATCTTGATTTCATCCGTGGGCAGGGATAATCTCCCCCTGTGCCGCGGTTCCTCACACAGGTAAGTGCCGATGCTGGAAATGTCTGGTCCCGGAGGTTGGTGGCGATTGCTTCGGGCTGCGGCATTCTTGCCTTCATTACGTTGATTTGGGAAATCGGTTGGCCTGTGTCCGATGTCACCTTGTCACGGATCAGGGCGGTGACTTGGGTCATGGTGGTGTTGGCAGCCTTGGTGGAGTTAGCCCTTAATCTGCTGGAACACAAGCCTGAGCATTTGAGAAGGGGGATGATTCTTCTCGCGCTGCCCTTGTTGGCTGGATTGCAGATGTTGCTGAGTTCAAGCATCTGGCCCGTGCTCGATGCGATTTTTCCGCGCAAGTCCGTTCCCTACGTGGCGATGGGCGTGGTGCAGATCAATCTGATCTTGCCCACGGCGGTGCGAATGATCCGTGTGATGCGCGACCAGCGTTGGTTCAATCGCATGCCTCCGGGGCTGATCGGGGTCTTGAGTTTTGCGCTTCTGATCCTGTTGGGCGCGGGGCTGCTGATGACGCCGAATGCCAGCAAGGAGGGCGTGGGTGTGGTGGATGCCGTTTTCATGAGCACCAGCGCGGTCTGCGTGACGGGGCTCTCGACATTGAATGTCGAAACCGATCTTACTCTGACAGGGCAAGCGATTCTTCTTGTGCTGATCCAGATCGGCGGTCTGGGTGTGATGACCCTGACGTATTTCCTCGCACTCGTGGCAGGGCAGGGGATCAATTTGCGCGATCGTGTGGCTCTGCGGGATTTACTCAGTGAGGACAATCTCGGGCGGGTAGGCAATTTCGTCTGGCACATCGTGGGCTCCACCCTCCTGATCGAAATCATCGGGATTTTATTGCTGCGATGGTTTTGGGCTGAAACTCACCAACGTCCTTCGCGCTTGTGGTGGGACTGTGTGTTTCATGGTATATCTTCTTTCTGCAACGCGGGATTTTCCACCTATGGCGATGGCCTGATGCATCCTTGTGTGAAAGAAAATCGATCGGTTCACAGCATATTGATGATTCTCATTGTGCTCGGCGGATTCGGGTTTGCGCTCTTGACGGAGCTTTCGCGCTACAGCGTGGCATGGTGCAAACGCTGGCTCCGTGGGGAGAGAAAGCTCATGCCTCGGCTTAGCGTTCACTGCCGATTAGCGACTACAATGACGTTTTTCCTGCTAGTGATGGGCGCACTTGCCTATATGCTCAGCGGGCTATCACCTTGGGAATCCTTGTTCAATTCGGTAAGCACCCGCACGGCCGGATTCAATATCACCTTGTTCGGTGGACACGGCACCGCCGCGCTGGTGGTTTCTTGCGTGCTGATGGCCATCGGGGGTAACCCAGGAGGAACGGCTGGTGGCATCAAAACCACGACCATGGCCATCATCGTCCTGGAAATGCGCAGGATTCTCACCGGTCAGCGCGACCTGCAACTCTGGGATCGACGCGCTTCCCGCGATGCCGTAGAACGCAGTCTGGCAACTTTGGCTTTGTGCTTCATATGGATTGGCGCGTCATCATTTCTGGTCGGATGTTTCAATCCTGATGCCGCAGGGGCGGATGTCGTTTTCGAATGCATCAGCGCCTTCGGCACCGTCGGACTGACGCGCGGTCTCACCACCGTGCTCAGCGATGGCTCGAAGTGGATCATTGCATTGACCATGTTCGCGGGACGCATCGGCATTTTAACCTTCGCCATGAGCTTGATTGGTCCGAAAAAACCCTCCAGAATCCGCTTGCCGGAAACCCGTGTGCCATTGGGATAAAAATCGAACAGATAGATCACAACGATTATGAATTTTGTCATTTTAGGATTGGGTGCTTTCGGTACCAGCATGGCCAGGGAATTGGCGGAATCCGGTCATCAGGTGATGGTGATCGACAACAATGAAAACCATCTCGATGCCGTTAAGGAACTGGTAACGCTCGCAGTTCAGGGAGATGCAACAGATCGTGCCGTCCTAATGGAGCTCGGTGTTGCCGATGCCGATGTGGCGATCGTCGCGGTCGGCGAAAACTTCGAGGCCAGCTTGATGATGACAGCGCATTTGCAGGCGATTGGCGTGAAACGCATTTATACGCGCGTTTTTCATGAAGTGCAGGAGCAGCTTCTTGACCTGATGGGGGTGAGTGGCAAAATCCGTGTCGAAGCTCTGGCTGCGGAAATGTTTGCGCGTCATGTTTCCAACCGCGCGTTCCTGCGTCATTTCGTTGTCGATTCCACACATGCGGTGGTCGAGTTGTTGTGCCCCCCGTTTCTTGTAGGGAGAACCTTGAAGGAGTCCGAATTACGGGCAAAGCATGGGCTCAATCTGGTGACGGTACGGCGCGCCGATTCCCATCAAACGTTGCCAGAAGATGTTCCGGTCATTGGCGGGCTTCCCGGTCCGGACTTTGTCTTTCAAACCAGTGACCAACTGGTGGTTTACGGCTTGGAGAGTGACATCGCACGATTCACCGCGCAGTGATCGCATTGGCAGCTTGTTGCCGCAGAGTTATGGATTTTTCTTTCGATGGAGGTAGTATGAGTCGATGAAACTGCTCTGCCTATTGATCATTTTGCCCGTGGCACTGCGAGCCCAATCGATGCAGCGGATTGCGGTTCCGCCGCCCAGTCCACTGCGTTTGCCCATGAAGACGGTGTTTCGCGGTGAGGAGAAATTTCGTGAAATTGTCAAAAAAGCGGAAAGTGAAAATTGGCGGGCTCGTCCCATCGGAGAGCGGACCTCTCTCGCGGCTCGCTCTCTGTTAGGAATTCCCTACGTGAATTACACACTCGAAGTGCACGACAGGGTGGAGAATCCCGTGGTCAACCTCGAGGCCATGGACTGCTGGACATTTTACGAAAACGCGCTCGGCCTCGCGCGCATGCTCACCTACAAACGCGGACCTTATTCGCCCCTGGACCTGATTCACATGGTGGAGATCGAGCGCTACCGCAACGGTCAATGCGATGGATCCTACCTCAGCCGCATGCATCATCTGGAAGAGGTTTTTCACGATAACCAGACACGCGGACTCGCGGAAAATCTGTCACCTCGCCTCCCCGGTGCCGAGCGCATGCAACGGCAGATTCGGGAAATGACGGAGCAGTGGGAGAGTTATCGGTATTTGAAACACAATCCGTCGCTTCTCACGCCGATGGCGCAGATCGAGAAAAAAGTCTCCGCGCTGACTGTTTTCCATGTGCCCAAGGCAAAGGTTTTCGGGGTTGAAAGGTATTTGGCCGAGGGTGACATTTGCGCGATTACCACACACTCGCCGCATCAATACACGAGTCATGTGGGCCTGATCATGCGACATCGGGGTAGAGCGCATTTCGCTCACGCCACATCCAGTCGTGACAAAGGACGACGCACCATTTTCGATAAACCGATATCCGAGTATCTGGGAGAGAACAGCAGCCATGCGGGGATCGTCGTTTGCCGCCCCAAGGAACTGCCGACTCCGGCATCATCCGGAAACTAACTGGCGTTGTCCGTCGTGTTTTACGAACAACGCCAGCGAGGCTATGATACTCCTACAAAAAGATTGATCGTCGGATCTAAAAGAATGAAAGCACTTTTTGTGCCAAAATAAGTTAAATCGATCGGTTGTTTGACGGCATTCCGAAATCCTGGACGTAGTGAAAAATTGATTCGACTCTTGGGGCAAACCTGTGCATCCCTCGCGCGCGCCATGGTAGCCAAACGCATTGTATTCGCCGGAAAAGTTCAGGGTGTCGGTTTCCGTTACGCGACCAAGGACATTGCGCGGTCTTACGACGTCTGCGGATGGGTGAAGAATATGCCTGACGGCACGGTAGAGTTGCAGGTCATGGCGGAAACGGTTGGTGAGTTGGAAAATTTTCTCAGTGAGTTGACCGAGGAATCGTCGGTAGCTCATCACATCCAGTCCATGCACACGCAAGTGATTCCTCCGCTCGAGGGAGTCAAAGGCTTTTGCATCGAGCGTTGA
>JBJOMZ010000010.1:0-36069 GCA_046052105.1 Verrucomicrobiota bacterium
CGCCACCATATCGAGCGGTCCCACCCAACTCGGTTTCGATACCTTTTACGGATTTACCCACGCGCGCGACATTGGCACCATTATCGAACAAAACAAGGTGATCGAGCATGTCAATGATCACGAGAATCAGCCAATGATGATCGCAAGGGCGGTCGAATGGTTGGAAAAGCGCGATGCGAGCAAGCCATTCTTTCTCTATTTCCCGATGTGTCCGCCGCACACGCCGATCTCGCCTTCGGAGGAGTTTGTCGGAAAATCCGGCGGGTCCGATGAAATCAAACACGATCCGAAGTATGGTGATTGGGTCTATCAGGGAGACCATATGTTGGGGCGCATTCTGGACACATTGGAAAAGAAAGGTCTGGCGAAAAACACTCTGGTTATCGCGACCGCTGACAATGGTGCATCAGGTCGATCCTATCCACCGCTGCGTGCGGCAAAATCAAGCATTTACGAGGGCGGACATCGGGTGCCGTTTGTCGTTCGTTGGCCGGGAAAAATTGCCGCTGGCACGGTTTGCTCCGGAACGATCTGCCACAACGACCTGATGGCGACATGCGCTGAGATTCTCAATCAGAAACTTCCTGCCGATGCCGGTGAGGACAGTGTAAGCTACCTATCACTGCTGACGGGAAAAAAACAGGAATCATCACGCGAAGCCACCATTCATCAGTCTGCAGCTGGTGATCTGGCCATCCGTAAGGCGGCGTGGAAGCTCGTCTTTCTCAAGAATCGGAAGCGTGAACTCTATCACATCTCGAACGATTTAGGAGAAACCAAAGACCTAGCGTCCGAGCACCCAGAGGTCGTCACGGAACTCGCCGCTTTGATGAAACACTATGTCGAGAACGGTCGCAGCACCGCGGGGGAAAAACAGCCCTCCAGCGCCAAGCACATGGATCCGGACCGAGGTGCGGGCAAGGTCGATGC
Organism: Verrucomicrobiota bacterium; assembly: GCA_046052105.1. Classification (GTDB taxonomy): domain Bacteria; phylum Verrucomicrobiota; class Verrucomicrobiia; order Verrucomicrobiales; family Akkermansiaceae; genus UBA956. The sequence continues at coordinate 931 of JBJOMZ010000010.1, forward strand.
GAAAAACAAGGTGAAAAGCGACAACACGAAAGTCAAAAAGTGATTTTTTATTAATCGAAAAAAACGATTCATGATAATTTTACGAATCATCGTTTTATTATTCATATATGGCATGGAAATGACATATGCTCTGGAGAGACGTCCGAATATCGTCTTTCTTTTGAGTGATGACCAAGCCGTGAGTGCGGTTGGTTGCTACGGCAACAAGCATATCATCACACCCCATCTCGATCGACTTGCTTCACAAGGTCAGCGATTTATCAACCACTACAACACAACGGCCATCTGCATGGCTAGTCGCGCTAGTGTGATGACAGGCCTTTATGAGTATAGGCACGGGTGCAATTTTGATCACGGCGCTTTAGGGGAAAACATCTTTGATCAATCCTATCCGGTCAAACTGCGAAAGTCCGGTTACCTGACAGGCTTCGCTGGCAAAATTGGTTTCCTCATCGAAGGTCAAAAGTTCGAAGCTTTTGCGGAACAGTTCGACGTTTGGGCAGGCGGGCCCAACCAAACCCACTATGCCACGGCCCAAAACCAAGGCATCGCCAAATATGCGAACGCGTATCCTCATTGTTCGCGTGCCTATGGTGCCTGGGCTGGCGATTTCATCAAAATGGCCAAAGAGCAGAGAAAACCGTTTTGCATGAGCATCAGCTTCAAGGCACCTCACCTGCCATTCGATCCTGATCCCATCGACCTCGAGCGCTATCCCGAGGGCAAACCATTCCCCCGACCTGCTAACTACGGTGGAGAACACGGCAAGCATCTTTCGGCTCAGGCGCATACCAGCCGCGCCACCACCGGCTATCGGGAATGGATCGTTGATTACGACGGCAGCATGCGCAAATACTGCGCGCTCATCACCGGCGTGGATGCCGCAGTAGGCATGATCCGTGAGGCCTTGGAGCGCGAAGGACTCACGGATAACACCGTGATTATTTTTTCGTCCGACAACGGCTACCACTGTGGCGCCCATGGTTTTGGCGACAAGGTTCTGCCTTACGAAGAAGCCTCAAAAGCTCCGCTGATCGTGTTTGATCCGCGCATTGACAACAAACACGCTGGACAGACACGTCAGGCTTTGACCGGCAACGTGGATCTTTTTTCCACCATTTGCGACTTCGCCGAGATACCGACGCAGGCGGGTATCGACGGCAAAACGTTGCGACCTCTGCTTTCCGACTCCCAGGCGAAAATCCGCGACTGGCTGCCGCTTTTCAATTTCTGGGGTGCGCACTCCGCGCAGTCGATGGCTGTCGTTTCGACGGAATGGAAATTCATTCACTGGTATTACGGTGGCAAAGGGATGAAGCCTGTGGAGGAATGTTTCCACTTGGCAGCGGATCGCGGAGAAATGACACGGATGACAGGCGCACAGCATGCAGCGATCGCAACAGCAAGGATTGCCTATGATGCCGAACTGACAGCACTGAGGACCACGGTAATCCGGGGTCACGGCTATGAACCCTATCCAGTGCTTTTTGATCGAACCACTCCATGGCAAAAAAAAGAAGTGTTGCTGCCGACAACCAAACCCAACAAACAGAACTAACCGGAACGATGAAGTCCCTTCTCTTGAAATGCGGATTGTTACGGCACCGTATAGATTGCACATTGCCATGAAATCAATTGTTCTTTCGCTTGCGTTTCTTGTCACTGGTGCTCGGGCGATAGAAAAGCCGAATATCGTTCTGATCTACGCCGATGATCTTGGTTATGGCGAGGTGTCGGCATACAATCCCGCGCGCAACAAAGTGCCCACACCACGCATCGACCATCTCGCTGCGCAAGGAATGCGCTTTACGGATGCCCATTCTTCATCCGCAGTCTGCTCGCCCTCACGCTACACCATGCTCACCGGGCGATACCATTGGCGCAGTCGGTTGCAGCAGGGCATTGTGGGACTCTGGGAAAAACCTCTCATTGCTGAGGATCGTCTGACCTTGGGCGGAATGCTGCGCGGACATGGATACCAAACCGCCATCACGGGCAAGTGGCACCTCGGTTGGGATTGGAATCTCAGCAAAACGCAAATTGCCCAGATGAGCGCCTCAAACAAAAACGTTGTTTCTCCGACTCAGGAACAGTTGGCCCTGTGGAGCCAGTTGTTCGCGCGCGACATTCGCGGCGGTCCCGTGGACCGGGGGTTCGACCGATACTTCGGCACCGATGTGCCAAACTGGCCGCCATTCTGTTTCATCGAAAATCGCCGCACGCTTGGCATGCCTAACGAATTTTTGCCGGCTAGTCAGTTTCTCAACAACCTCGCCAGCCAGCAGGGGCCAGCCTTGAAGAATTGGTCCTTGGAGCCGATATTGCCCGCTATCACTCAACGTGCTTGCGATTGGATTGGCGAATTCGCGAAAAGCGGAAAACCATTTTTTCTTTATTTTCCGATGACCGCACCGCACACGCCCATCGCTCCTACAGCGGAATGGAGGGGAAAAAGTGGCCTTGGTGCATATGCCGATTTTGTGTTGCAGACTGATGCTGCGATCGGTCGTGTGCTCGATGCTCTGGAGCAGGCCGGGGTGGTTGATAACACACTGGTCATCCTTACCAGCGATAATGGCAACGCTTCGTATGCAGGAGGCAAGGATCTGGAAAAATCAGGGCACTATCCCAGCGGTCCTCTGCGCGGCTACAAATTCGATGCATGGGAAGGCGGGCATCGCGTGCCTTTCATCGTGCGCTGGCCAAAACTGGTGAAGGCTGGCAGCGTATGTTCTCACTTGATACAGCAGTCCGATTTGATGGCCACCTTCGCGGATATTCTGCAACTTCCGCTTCCCGACAATGCGGCAGAGGACAGTATCAGTTTTTTGTCGCTGCTCAAGGGCGGCTCGAAGCCAAGTCGGGACATCGGCATCAGTTGTTCGGCAGCGGGCGTTCCCGCGCTGCGCTCAGGTTCGTGGAAATTCATTCCAGCAAATCCCGGACGCGGAAACGCTGGCAAAAACACCACCAAAGGTGACCAAGTGGCGCATCTTTACCATCTCGAAGAAGATCTCGGCGAAACGAAAAATCTCGCCACTGCCATGCCTGACAAGGTCAAGGAGATGAAGGCCTTATTGGAAACAATCATCACACAAGGACGCAGCACGCCAGGGTCAAACCAAAAAAACGACGTTCCTGTAGTGCGTCATCCTCGCTGAATCTTCGAGCCTAGCACTCACTTTTGCTTATTTCATTCATCCTACCATGAAATCGTTGATTCTCCTTTTCTCACTCCTGGCATCCTTACTGCGAGCAGCGCAACCGAACATCGTCTGGGTCATTGCGGAGGATATGAACGCTTGGTTCGGCTGTTACGGGGATCGCACCGTGGCCACACCCGCCATCGATGCGATGGCCTCACGAGGGCTGCGCTTTGATCGCGCCTACATGACCGCCGGCGTTTGTTCGGCCTGCCGTTCGGCTCTTGCTACCGGTGCGATGCAGACCAGCCTAGGCATTCATCATCACCGCAGTTCACGCCGTCATGTCCCCGAGGAGGTCATCAACCTGCCCGATGGTGTCAAAACCATCTATCAACTCATGCGCGAGGCGGGATACTTTGTTAGCACCGAGGGCATGAACAAAAACGATTTCAATTTCATCTGGAAAGGCGCAGACCTATATGATGTCGATGCCAGCGCGGGTGGCAAGAGGAGCAATGCAGCACGAAACGTGTGGCGGCAGCGACCGCAAGGAAAACCATTTTTCGCCCAGGTGCAGTTGGTCGGTGGAAAAATTCCACCCAAGGGTATTCGCGGCACTGCCACAGATCCCGCCAAGGTGGTCGTGATGCCGTATTATCCGGACATTCCGGAAATCCGCCAAAGCATCGCGCATCATTACGATACCATCCGCGAGACTGATCAACAACTCGGCGACGTGATGAACGCTCTGCGGGCCGATGGCCTGCTCGACAACACCTACGTCTTTTTCTGGACGGATCATGGCATGATTCTCTACCGACACAAACAGTGGGTGTATGACGCCAGCATCCGTGTGCCACTGATTTTTCATGGCCCTGGCATCCAATCGGGCAGTGTGCGTGAGGATCTCGTTAGCGGCATCGACATCACCGCGACTACTCTTGCGTTGGCGGGCAAACCTCTACCCAGTTGGTTTGAGGGTCGCGATTTGCTAGCGAAAAACCACGTTGCACGCGACTACGTCGTCGCAGCTCGTGACCGATGCGACTACACCATCGACCGCGTGCGCTCAGTGACGACCAAGCGCTTCCACTATCTCAAAAACTTTCTTACGGACCGACCGTTCATGCAACCGCAGTATCGTGATGGAGAACCGTTCATCGAAGCCGCGCGGAAACTTCATCATGATGGAAAACTCAACGCCACTCAGGAATTCGTTTGGTCTGAAAAACGAATACCAGAAGAATTTTACGATTTGGAAAATGATCCCCATGAAACCAAAAATCTGATGGATGATCCGTCATTCGCAGAGGAAGTCGCCCGTCATCGAAAGATTTTGACGAACTGGATCAAAAGCAGCGGGGATCAAGGTCAACAACCTGAGTCTCTTGACAGCCTGCGCGGTGTCTTTAAGGAATGGGGTAACAAGTGCGTGAATCCCGAGTTCGCTCCACTCCGTTGAAGCTTTCTAAATCCCCCTCAGTCCAGACTGTGCGTCGCCAAGCTCTGAGGCTTTTACTCCGGCGGTGTCGAGCATGCTGAGCCACAGTGAACAGAGCGGCGTGCCTTGGTCATACACGAGGTGACGCCCCGTGCGCCATTGCCCATTGGCTTTGCCAGCCACCACGATGGGAACGTTTTGCGGAGCATGGGCGTTGCCATCACGAATCGGACTGCCAAAGGCGACCATCGAGTGATCGAGCAGAGATCCTTCGCCTTCGCGGATGCCTTTCATGCGGTCCAGCATGTAGGCATATTGCTCAACATGCCAGCGGTTGATCGCCTCGTATTGATCCAACTGCGCGGCGTTGTTCTGGTGGTGGGAGATCGAGTGGTGACCGCCGTTCACTCCTTCGAGGAAAGAGAAATTGCGGTTGGTCACATCGTTGCCGAACATGAAAGTGGAGACGCGTGTGGTGTCAGCCCAGAACGCCAGCACCATGATGTCGAGCATGAGTTTCACATGCTCGCTGAAATCGAACCGCGATACGGCATTCAATTCCTCTTCCTTGGATGCCTTGCCCATGAGTTGGGAAATGCGTTTGTCCAGAGCATCCATTTCCTTGAGGACTTCGGCAGCCACATTGATGCCCGCACCGAGGGACTGGGCTTCCTGTTCGATGCGGCGCTCCACTTCGCGGATCGATTCCAGATATTGTTCCAGTTTTTGCCGGTCCGCCGAGCCGAGCTTCGATTGCAAACGCTTCGCATCCTCGCGCACGAGATCGAGCACAGAAACCTGATCATCCTTGGTTTTCGGACCCTGACCTGCGTTGTTGCGGAACAAGCGATCAAAGGCCACACGCGGATTGATTTCGCAAGGCAATGGCACGGTCGGCGTTTTCCATGCGATGTGAGAGGCGTAAAGACGCGTGTAGTTGACGTTCGTGTCAACGCCGGTGGCAGTGCGTTCTGTTCCAAGTTCGAGGGAGGGCAGTCGAGTCTGTCTACCCAATTGGGCTGCGGCGATCTGGTCCATCGAAATGCCGCCGGCATTGATGTCGGACCCAGTCGTTTTGGTGATGGTGGTTCCCGTGAGCCACCCACCCGTTTTCACGTAATGGCCATCACCGCTAAATGATGCTTTGTTTTGCAGACCTGTGAAGATCAGCAATTCCTCGCGATGTTTTTCCAAGGGACGCAAGATTGGAGAAAGTTTGAAACGGGTGCCATCGCCCTCGGGAGTCCAGCGGTCTGGACGCACGCCGTTCGGCATGTAGAGAAAGGCAATGCGTTGCGGCATCGCGACGCCCGCTGCGGCGGCTTTAGCTGGCATCATCGCTTCGAGCCACGGCAAGGCCAAGGTGGCTCCAGTTCCTTTGAGAAAGGATCGACGCGGGAGAGGATTCATGATACGTGAAATGGTAAATCGGAAAGTTCAGGGTGCAACTGGGATTTGTGGCATCAGGCCACACCTAACAAGTATTTGCGCATTTGTTGGAGGATTTCTCCGCACACCTCGGGGCCACCTCCGGCAACTTCGGCAGTTGCCCAGCCCTGATACTTGATCTCGCGGAGGGCGGCACGGACATCCGCCCAATCGACATCGCCATCGCCGATTTTGCCAAAACCGCCCTTCGCCCCCCAATCCTTGCAATCGAGCTTGACGATGCGTTTGCCCAGTTGACGAATCCAGGCACCGGGTTTGCCGAATTTTTGATGATTGCCGATGTCGAAATACGAGCCCACCCATGGCGAATTGATTTCGTCGATGTATTTGCACAACAGCGATGCATTCTGATCGCTCGAACCTTTGGGATCGTAAAGAAACTGGTTCCATACATTTTCAATGAGGATGTGGATTTGCAATTCCTCGGCCAATGGTAAGGCCTTGCGAATTTGTTCGATCGAACGCTGCCAGGCCTGATCGTGGGAGGTTTTATCATCAACTACCGCCGGAACGAGCAATGCACTCGTTCCTCCGACCGCTTTCGATTCGCGCATGGCGGTGAGTAGACCTTGTAGCGCTTTATCCCTGACCGTTTCATCAGGATCTGACAAACGCGTGCGCCAGTGAATGGAATCCACCACGCCGTGCACGGCCAGACCAGTTTTTTTCGATGCTGCCAGCGCTTCTGTTTTATTTTGACCTCCGGGAGCATCCAGTTCCACGCCGTCATAGCCGAGCTCTTTCAGCATCGCAAAGCTTTTGGCCAGACCGCCATCGTATTTCACCATACCAAACTTCAGCGCGAGTTTAATCGGCAAGGGCGCGGAACTTTGGGCGCGAAGCGTCGTGCCAAGCCCCATGGTGGCGAAAGCGGTGGTTTGTAAAAAATGTCGACGTGGAAGCAATTTCATGTGTGTTACGCTACGACACAGAAGAGCTATTCTTGCGGATAAAATCCTCAATTTTCCAATAAAATTCACGTTACTGCTTGAAAGATCAGATTCGAACTGTCGTAACTACGTAGTCATTCTCGATCATGAATCCTATCACCAATAGACGCTTGTTTCTTCGTTCAGCGGCAGCCACCACGCTGATCGCGGGTTTTCCTAATATCCTCCTTGCACAAGGAAACAACGCGAAGTTGAAGATCGGATTGATCGGTTGCGGCGGTCGGGGTACCGGAGCGGCGGATCAAGCTCTTTCAGCTGATCCGAATGTCGTATTGTGGGCGATGGCCGATGCCTTCAGCGGCCAGATCATCAACAGCCTAGGCAATCTTTCGAAAAAATTCAGTGGCAAGGTAGAGGTTCCTGAATCTCGCCAATTTACCGGGCTGGATGCCTATCAAAAATTGCTCGATAGTGGTGTGGACGTGGTGTTACTGGCATCTCCTCCGGGATTTCGTCCGCTGCACTTGCGCGCGGCGATCGAAGCAGGCAAACACGTTTTTGCCGAAAAACCCATGGCCGTCGATGTTTCGGGTGTGAAGTCCGTGGTGGAATCTGCCCGTTTGGCCAAAGAGAAAAATCTTACTTTGCAACACGGTTTTTGTTGGCGTTTTTCGCCTAATACCCGAGCAGGCTACGGAAAAGTATTGAGTGGTGAACTCGGTCGTGTTGTTTCCGTCTACGGCACCTACATGGGCGGCGTGCCAAAACCCTCCACTGCGGTGGCTGATCGCGATCCCAAACTGGGAGACGTCGAATGGCAGGTGCGCAACTGGATGGCCCACGAGTGGCTCTCGGGCGGACCTTTGTTAGAACAGGCCATTCACACCGTGGACAAAATCGCGTGGGCTATGAACGATGTAGCTCCGATCGCGGCCCGCGGTTGTGGTGGTCGCACCCAGCGCTCCGATGACGGCAACGTCTGGGATCACTATGAAGTGACTTTTGAATACCCGAACGAGGTGCTTTGCCACATTCACCAGCGCCAGATGGGCGGCTGTTTCAGTGAGGTGAAAGATCGCGTGCATTGCGAAAAAGGCATCATGGAGGCGCCTGACCGGGTGCTTACCAAGGACATCTCCGGCAAAATCAACTGGGCCTATCGAGGTGACAATACCAACATGTATCAGGTCTGCCACAACGAATGGTTTGCCGCGATCCGCAAGGGCCAACCCCTCAATACTGGTGAATACATGGCGAACAGCACCATGCTGGCGATTCTCGGTCGCGAAGCCGCGCACAGCGGTCAGCGCGTCACCTGGGCAGAACTCTGGAACGCCAAGCAGGATCTCGCACCCGATTCCTTGCAGATGAGCGACAAGCATCCCACCGCGCAAGTCCCTATACCTGGTCGCTACAAACTGATCTAACGGAACGTGCCCTTTAGTCCGCACCATGCGTATTTTTGCCCACCATTATCATGCTACGATCTATCGCACTACTCCTTGCCTCTAGTTTTATTGTCCAGGCTGAGCAACCCCTGCCCCAGCCAAACCTTTTGCCTACCACCAAGGCGATTTACGAGATGATCCGCAAAAAAGCGGACCTCGAGGCTAAGGACATGCAGCCATACACTGACAAGGTTCCGCTCGCGGAAAACGCTGAGATTGCGCTCATGCCGATTCCCGGTGGAGAGTTTCTCATCGGCTCCCCAGAAAAAGAGGAAAAGCGTGAGAACGATGAAGGACCACAGCACCGTGTTAAGGTCGATGCATTTTGGATGGCCAAGGTAGAGACCACTTGGAATTTCTATCGTCCGTTCATGGAAAACGGCAAAAACCGCAACAAGGATGGCACTCTCAATCGAGATTCCAATCTCACCACTTCGGAGGCTCCCGAAGTTAAAGCTGATGAGACTTTGGTAGACACAGTCACTCAACCGACACCTCCCTACGTGCCGATGCATTTTTCCATGGGTGATGGTTATTCAAAGGAATACCCCGCCGTGGGAGTGACGCAACATGCAGCCAATCAGTTTTGCCAGTGGCTCAGTGCCCAGACCGGACATTTCTATCGCCTTCCTACCGAAGCTGAATGGGAATACGCCTGCCGCGCCGGCACAACCACCGCGTATTCGTGGGGCGACGATGCGGGAAAAATGGGTGACTATGCTTGGTTTGCGGAAAATTCCGAGTTCCAATACCAAAAGGTCGGCACGAAAAAACCGAACCCATGGGGGCTTCATGACATGCACGGTAACGTAGCCGAACTGGTTCTCGATCAGTATCTAGCGAGTGCCTACGAGTCATACAAAGATGGTGCGATCAATCCATTTTCCTATCCCATCAATCGCTATCCGACGTCGGTGCGCGGTGGACATTGGGATGCCGATGCCGATCAATTGCGCAGCGCGAACCGGACCAGTTCTACGCCTGATTGGAAAGTGCGCGACCCCCAGATTCCCAAATCCGTTTGGTATTTCACCGATGCTCCTTTCCTTGGATTCCGTGTGGTTCGCCCTCTGAAAACCCCGTCCTTGGAGGAAATGCATCGCATCTGGAATACTTCGCCGGGTGCCTCCGAATAACGATCATGCGCACTCTGCTGACGTGGCTGATGGTATCTCATCTGCTGATCGCGGAGGAGCGCCACGAGTTTGAGCGCCCTCTGATGGGGACATTGTTTCGCATTCAGACCTATGCTCCTTCCCGCAAGGTCGCCGAAAAAGCGGTTGAGGCTGCTTTTGCCGAGGCTGAGGCTATCAATGCAGTGGCTTCCGATTACATCGCGGACTCAGAATTGTTAGACCTGTCGAAAAAGCCCGCGGGGATCCCTATCGTCGTGTCTTCCCGATTGTTTGCGCTGATCGAACAGGCGAAGGTCATGGCTGAGCTCACCGATGGTGCTTTTGATCCTACACTGGGGCCCCTGACCAAACTCTGGAGAGAATCTCGCAGGAGACAGCAATTGCCTTCCGAAGAAGTGTTGCAACTTGCCCGCCGCTCCTCAGGACATCAACTCTTGTCCTGTGATCGAACCACTAGCACCATCACTTGGCAGGTTTCCGGAATGCGACTTGATTTGGGCGGCATCGCCAAAGGACAAGCTGCCGATGCGATGCTGGCGGTGTTTTTCCAGCACAATCTGCCAAGCACCTCCATCACCGCGGGAGGAGATGTGTGTCTCGGTGCTCCACCACCGGGACAAAAAGGATGGACCGTGGGGGTGCGGACATTTGATCGTAACAAGGATTGCGAAACACTGGTTTTGTCACATTGCGCCGTATCAACTTCGGGCGACCTGCAGCAAGCGATCGAAATCAACGGCACACGTTATGCGCATATCATCGACCCAAACACTGGTCTCGGCTTGACGCGGAATGTCGCCGCTACCGTGATCGCGCCCACAGCGGCGAAAAGTGACGCCCTAGCAACGGCTTGTTGTGTCCTGTCTCAAGAAAAGGCAAGGAAGTTGATCCGCAAAATCCCAGATTGCACGCTGCATCTTCCTGAAATGCTTGCACAACCCCAGCGGTAAAAATGTATCATCATGGCGGCATCGCGCTTTGACAATTGCCCCGTTAGCGATCACTGTTTGCTCCCACCATTATGGCAACTCCCAAACTTTTCATTCCCGGTCCCATCGATGTCTCCCCTGCCACCTTCGCGGCCATGTCGCGTCCCATGATCGGCCACCGTGGCGCGGAATTCGAAGCTCTCTACGCATCCACCCAGCCAGGCCTGCAGCAACTCGCAGGAACCAAGCGTCCGGTCTTTCTCTCCACTTCCTCCGCTTGGGGTGTGATGGAGGCATCACTGTGCAATCTCACGCAGAAAAAAGTTCTCACCCTTTGCAACGGTGCGTTCTCCGACAAGTGGTTCGATGTCGCCAAAAAACTCGGCAAGGAAGTTGAGAAATTGCAATACGAGTGGGGGCAGCCCATCGATCCCGCACAAGTGCGTTCCAAGCTCGCCGAAGGAGGATTCGATACGGTTACCTTCATTCACAACGAAACTTCGACTGGTGTGATGAGCGACATCAAGACCATCGCCGAGGTGGTAAAATCTTTTCCCGATGTGATGCTCATCGTTGATACCGTATCGTCTTTCTCTGCCGTGCCTCACGCAATGGATGAACTGGGGATCGACGTGCTGCTCGCCGGTGTGCAAAAAGCCATGGCGCTGCCTCCGGGTCTCACCATTTTCGCCATTTCCGAAGCCGCTCTCGAGCGCGCCAAGGCAACGAAAAACCGCGGTTATTACTTCGACTTCGTAGAGTTTGAGAAAAACGCAGCAGCCAACAACACGCCTTCCACGCCCGCCATTTCTTTGATCTTCGGCCTGCAGCACATGTTGGAAACCATCACCACCGAGGGCTTAGAAAACCGCTTCAACCGCCACTTGGAAAACAACCGCATGATCCACGAGTGGGCCGCACGCCACGGCTTCCAGCACTTCGCACCGGAAGGCTTCCGCTCGGTGAGCTTGAGCTGTTTCCACACTCCCGAGGGCTTTGATCAGTCCGCTTTTATCAAAACGCTCAAGACCAAACACAACTTCATGATCAACGGCGGCTACGGAAAAATCAAAGGCATCACCTTCCGCATCTCGAACATGGGTAATGAAACACCTGCCACCATGCAGGAGCTGATCGATGCCATGGACGATGTCCTAGGCTAACAGATTTGCCGCTCCATGAACATTCACATTTCCATCGACGACCAGTGGCTCACTCTTTTCGACGGCGATGAGGTGATTCGGGAATATCCGATTTCCTCCAGCGCCAAGGGTGTGGGTTTCACCAAGGACAGCCATCGCACCCCGACGGGTCAGTTCCGTGTTTGTGAAAAAATCGGTTACGAAGAAGCTCTGGGCACGGTGTTCAAGCATCGCCAAAAGGTCGGTCAATGGACCCCCGTTGATGCTACGGCGGCGGACTTGATCACCTCGCGTATTTTACGGCTCGATGGTCTGGAAGCGGAAAACAAGAATACGTTAGATCGCTGCATCTACATCCACGGCACGAATCAGGAGGAGCTCATCGGCACTCCTGCCAGTCATGGCTGCATCCGTATGTCGAATATCGATATCATCGAATTGTTTGATCTTACCCCACTGGACACCGAGGTCATCATCGAGCCGCCCACTCGCCGTCGTGGCAAATTGGCATTTTTCGACTGCGATTCCACGTTGTCCTCCATCGAAGGCATCGATGAACTGGCTCGTGTCCGCGGCCCCGAGATATTCGATCAAATTGTCGCCCTCACGAATGCTGGCATGAACGGTAGCATCCCCTTGCACGAGGTTTTTCCGCGGCGCATGGACATCCTGAAGCCGGATCGCTCCACCTGCGAGGCCGTGGCACAACGCTATATCGACACCATCGTCCATGGTGTTCGTGAGACCCTCCAAGCCTTGCGTGAGGATGACTGGATCATTGTCATCATCAGCGGTGGATTCGCCCCCCTGATCGAGCCCCTCGCTCAAGATTTGGGAATTGCCTTTGTCGAGGCCGTGCCGCTGCATCACGACGAAGCAGGACACTACGCCGGCTACGGTTCTAACTACCCCACCACCCGCAACGGAGGAAAACCACAGATCATCCGCGAATGGAAACAAGCGATGTTGCCGAAGTTCACCATGATGGTCGGCGATGGCATTTCCGATTGGGAAACGCATGAGGAAGTGGATCTGTTCGTCGGCTTCGGCGGCGTAGTAGCGCGTGATGCGGTGAAACAAAAGGCTAAGTATTTCATCGAATCTTTCCATGACTTGCTGCCCTTGGCAAAATCAGCCAGCAAGAAGAAATAAAAATCATGGCGGAAAGAGGCTCGCATTCACGGCGGAACAATCCGCCGTATGCGGAATGACTTGAATGCAGGTTTAGGTAAATTCACCTGCTGACCGCTTTTGATTACAATCTTTTTAGAACTTCCGCGATAAAGCCAGTCATCGTAGGTGGTCAGTTCGTAGTCTCCGCCCGCCGCGATGGCTTTGGTATTATCGCGATAGCCGTATGCAAGCATCATCTCATCGTTGATGTAGGCTTTCTCTCTGCGGGCATTACGGAGAATCACACAAGGTTTGGTGTCCGCATTAAGTTTGAGAATGACAGGCTTGCCTTCATGAAAGCTGACGGTCAGATCACCTCGAAACTTTTCACCGATGAGACGATCCGAAAATGCTTTGGTGAGTGTGAGAATAGGTCCCATGAGTTGGTAGTCGCTGCCAGCCCGCAAGAGTTTCCCTTGGCAATGAATCGCGGTGATACGCGTTTCGTGGAGAGAAAAATCAGCCTTAAAATCAGGCACATACCATTCCTGTTTGTTGCCGAATGCGACCGAGTAAGGCGGATTTACTTGCGCTTGGCGCGGCGCGATTTTTTGGGCCACGTGGGTTAGTTTTCCTTGCAGGGAGAACTCCGCACAACTTCCTGCGTTGCCCGGGAATCGAACAACAAGCTGCGTGTCCAAATCGTATGGGATCGCGACGGTGGAACCGGTTTCATCGATGTGGGTGACGATTCCTTTTCCTATCAACTCCGCATGTTTGGTAGCTGATTTTTCAGGCAATGGAAGCACAACGGAAATGATACGCACGGATTTTCCTTTACCGAGTTTGGCAACACTTTGGATGGTATCATGGTTTTTTCCCTCGGTGATTTCCACTTTCTGTTCATCGCTCTTCGAGAAATACACAAGGCTCTGAATAGGTTCGGGATTCTTTCCGTCGGGCAAATGTCCGGTATGAGGTGTCGAAATCACCCAGTTCTCCCCTCGGGCGACGGTATCTGTCCAGACGTTGTAGAGCGTTTTCACTTCCACAGCCTCCTTCAACGCATCGGACGCACGGATGAAGTCTTCCACAACCAGCACGCCATTGTGAAGTAATGCCATGCGTCGTTTCGTCTCGACACCGGAAATCTGGAATGTGCTGTAGCTCACCTCTCCATAGGCAAGGTCTTGGTTCACCCGGGTGGCGAAGCAGTCGCGCAATACATACGTGGTTTTTTCTAACAGTTTTTTGTCTGCCGGCGTGATGATGATGCGATTGGTGCGCTCCGCTTCGGGCGGACGTCCGACAATGCTGACCGTATGAACGCCGCGAAAGACATGATTGTCTATGCCCATGCGTCGGTTCGCCATAGCCTTCGATTGTGTGAAACTCAAGTCCATCAGCAGCGATGCGGAATGGGGATGATTGCCCGTGGAGAGGATGAGCTTGTCTTGCACAGGCTGGATGTGTTCACGTCTCACACCGCGATCCAAGCTGTATCCTGGTCCCTTCAGACGCAAGGTGCATTGATTGACTGCCATATTCGTTCTTGGCATAGCTTGTTCCACCTCGAAAAAATTTAGGTCATAGGCCTTTGGCATGAAAGTGATCACGCCCTTGCCGCTGCTGTTCGTCATTTCATATTTGCGGGCGATATACAAATACGTCGGATCTCGATAAAAGCGATACGCCCAGCGCATGATCGTGCTGAGTCCGCCGCCATTGACAAAAAGATCATCGTATGAGCGCCCATTCAGCGTGACTTCCCGATACACTGCCATCGATTTGCCAAAGTTGGCGTGCTCTCCGTTCGCCATCGCCATACACGCCATACGATCGCAAAACATCCTGAAATGTGGTGCGTTTTTGATCTCATCCATTTTTCCATGCAGCATACCCCAGCGCAGGATGATATACAGGTTCACTGAGGAATCGTAGTGAGGAGAGTTGTCCAATTCGTAGGCATGCTGAGTGAGTTGACTCCAGGCCGCATCAAATGCATCGATCGTATGGGGAAATTTTCCCGTACCATGATAGAGCAGCTTGGTGTTGGAACCGACCTCCATGGTGATGCATTCCTTATTGTAGCCGGAATGGTAGTAAGGGAATTTTTTCGTGAAGCCCCAGAAGATGGATTTCTTTTCCACGTGAGAATTGAGAATTTCCTCCAACAAAGCGGACAGATCGGGTGTGAATTTCCCTTCCGCATGGAGCACCAATGCCTCACGCATGGCGTTGTTAAGGTTCGCGACATCGCCGATATCGAGAATGCCTTTCCCATCCAATGTTTTTTTCGCGAGCGCGATTTCACGTAAAAATGCGGTGTGAGCTTTCTGCAGCGCGGGTGCACGCAAACTCTCATAACCATAGTCTTTCACCAGCGTGTGAAGATCGCGGGAAGAGGTTTTTTTGATAAAATCACCAAAATCCTTCCCTTTCGGGTCCTTGATCCAGAGATTCAACTGCGCAAAATAATCATTCCACTTTTTTTGCAGCACATGTTCACGTTGTGCCACAGCGTCCGCAGAGTCCTCATGCGGCGCATGGTCCAGCGGATACAGGTAAGTGCCCTGTGCCATGAGCGCTGCGGGAAGATGAAAAACAAGTGTCAGGAACAAACGGTGAAGCATTTGAGGGGTTTCTGGGGCTTGGGGTGGGACAGGCCGGAGGAACGAGAAGCGCGTGATCGGGTTTCATCTGCTCGCTCCGAATGGATGATTCGTTTGCATGTGGGGAAATCAACACAATTGCTCCGGTTTTTCAAACCCTGTATTGCCACTGACGCCGGATGCATGCAAGCGTGCATTCGGTCTGCGCCCCAGAAACCAGCATGCGATCCGATTGCAAGACCTGGTGGCAGGCAACGATGCAAGAATAACACCAAAGATCCGAAGAATCGGGGTGGAAATCACGCGAAAACGTGGCAGTCTTTGCGCGTGAGTCATCCACTGCCAGCACGCGAGCTTTTCCCCATCCTGCAACAAAAGATCAATGGCAAGCCATTGATCTATCTGGACAATGCCGCCACCACACAGAAACCGTTACCGGTTCTGGAGGCATCACGTCGGTATTACGAAACGATCAATTCGAACATTCACCGTGGCACCCACCTGCTGGCCCGTAGCGCCACCGCCGCGTATGAAGAAGCTCGCAAAACCGTGGCGGCACATCTCGGAAGCGATGATGCCGATGAGTTGATTTTCACGTCCGGCTGCACCGATGCCATCAATCTCGCCGCACACTGCCTCGCCGCACGCTTGCAACCCGGTGATGAAATTCTCATTTCCACTCTCGAACACCATTCCAACATCGTTCCCTGGCAAATGGCCTGTGAACGCAGTGGCGCGATACTCAAGGTCATTCCTTGCGACGATGATGGAGTGCTGGATCAAGAGGCTTTCCGCAACCTTCTCAGTGAGCGCACCAAGGTCCTTGCCATGGGTTACATCTCCAATGCTTTCGGCACGGTTCATCCCGTTGCCGCCATGACGGCGGCAGCAAAAGATGTTGGCGCGGTGGTGCTGATCGATGCGGCTCAAGCGGTGCCGCATCTGGACATCGATGTGAAATCCATCGGCTGTGACTTGCTGGCCTTTTCCGGTCACAAGGTGTATGCGCCCACCGGCATCGGCGCGCTGTGGGGAAAACGAGAGTTGTTAGAGAATCTGCCGCCCTACCGCGGTGGTGGCGAAATGATCAAAGAGGTCAGCTTCAGCGGCACGACCTACAATGAAATCCCGTTCAAGTATGAAGCGGGCACTCCCAACATCGAGGGCGCGATCGCCCTGGCTGCGGCATTGAAGTTTGTCGAGAGCATCGGCAAGGCTGCCATCCGCGATCACGAAACCACCCTGATGCGTGCGGCGGAAAAAGAGCTGTCAGGCATCGATGGCATTCGATTGTTCGGCCCGTCGGACCGCTGTGGAGCGTTGTCGTTCTCCATTGAAGGCGTGCACTCGTATGACCTTGGCACGTTTCTTGATCAAATGAGTGTGGCGGTGCGCACCGGGCACCATTGTTGCCAACCGCTCATGGCCCGGTTCGGCATCAGCGGCACCACCCGTGCGTCTTTTGCCCTCTACAATACGCTCGAAGAGGTGGCTCTGTTTGGCGATGCCACAAGGCGCGCTGTCAATTTGCTGCGCTGAAATTTCCCGCATGGATGCCATGCAGACACAAAAAAACTGCCGCTGGATTTTTCCCGCGGCAGTGTTTTTTATCGTGAAATCAAAGAATCACTTCACGCCCTTCTTGGAGAGACGGGTGCCTTTGGTGGCACCTTGACGGGCTTTGAACTTGGGATTGCTTTTGCAGATCACATACAGAGTTCCACCGCGCTTCACCACTTGGCAATCGGCGTGGCGGCGTTTGGCGGAATTGAGCGAGGAAAGAACTTTCATAGTGGTGGTGGTGATTCGGGAGACGGAAACTAGCGATCTGCACCAGTTTGTAAAGTCATTTCTTGCAAAAAAAGCAAATTATTTCGGAATTGTTGATGATCGACGAATGTGAATCGGTAAGATATCGATCCATAGGCGCCTGCTGAGGGGAACCACGAGGATGGCGCAATGCTCTCTTGACCGAAGAGAACGATCCTCTAGCCTGTCACAATGAAAGCAATCGTTTTCGTCTGTATGTTGATTTCCTCATGGACCAATGCCGCACCCCTGCCTCCCGTCCTTCTTTATCCGGATGGTGCGAGTGATGCCAAGGGTCAAGCGGATCAAGACAAACCTAGTCTTACCGCGTATCTGCCTGCGAACGCGACCACACCCACAACAGCGGTTTTGATCTGTCCTGGCGGTGGATACGGTGGTCTGGCATCTCACGAGGGCGAAGGCTATGCGACATGGTTGGCCGAACATGGCATTGCTGGCGTGGTGTTGAAATATCGACTCGGTTCCGCCGGATACCGCCACCCCAGCATGTTGAATGATGCGGCGCGTGGCATGCGTCTCATGCGCTCCAAAGCAAAAGAATGGAACATCGATCCCCAGCGTTGCGGCATCATGGGATCCAGCGCGGGCGGTCATCTGGCTTCGACATTGCTCACACATTTCGCAAGTGCCAAAGATGCGGAAAAACCTTCTCTGGCGCAGGTCAGCTGCCGCCCGGACTTCGGCATCCTCTGTTACGCCGTGATCAGCATGGGCGAGTTCACCCACGCCGGATCGAAACGCAATTTGTTAGGAGAAAACCCTCCGGCAACCTTGGTGGAACTCCTTTCTAACGAAAAGCAGACAACCAGGGACACGCCACCCTGCTTCATCTGGCATACGTGGGAAGACAACACTGTCAAAGTCGAGAACGCACTGCAATTCGCCGCCGCTTTGCGCGAATCCGGAGTGCGCTTTGATCTCCATGTGTATCAAAAAGGTTCGCACGGCATCGGATTGAGCATCGGTAAAAACGGAGCCGCTTCCGGTGAGGTTCACCCCTGGGCCAAAGACCTGCTCGTATGGCTGAGGCAAAACCAGTGGGTCAAGTGATGGTTTGCCGCGTATGGCGCATTCGATTGTAAAAGTTTGGTAAAGTTGGGAGACTTCCCGCGAAATCATGGGTTGTATCAAAGGCACAAGCCCTCACCCCATGAAACCTTATCACGCCCTCCCTGTCATCAGCGCTTTGTTTTTTCAAACGATTGCGTTCGCTCATCCTGATCACGCATCAGACACGGATCCCGACTCTCATGAATTGATCCCTGTAAAGGTGGAGCAAACCACTACCGCAGGGAAAGTCTCTATCAAGATCGAGAATGGGTATCGGCTGATGGAATCGAACGGCATTCCCGATCATGAACCCGGCGAGTTCCCGCGTCGTGGCAATCCGAACAAAATCCAGTCGCAATCCTACCGGTTTCGCATTCCTCTTTCGCCCAAAGCTTCGGAAACTCCGGTGCAACGCGGCGGGTATTGGTGGGGTGTCGCCATCAACGGTGTGCCGTTTGAACCGGGCACGGCTGAATCCTGGAACAACGACATGCGTTCCGGATGGCGTTACGAGGCTGCCACCGGTTTTCTCAATCTGGGACTGGACGAAAACAACGCGCATGTGCAACCGAATGGCGCATATCATTATCACGCCATGCCCACAGGATTGGTAAACAAACACGGTGGCGATGAAAAAACCATGCTGCTGGTCGCTTGGGCCGCCGATGGTTTTCCGGTTTACACCGATCAGGCCCATGCCGAAGCGAAGAATGCCAAGAGCACGTTGCGAAAAATGAAATCGAGCTATCAGCTCAAAAAAGGCACAAGACCCGCCGCTCCGACTGGCCCTGGCGGGGATTATGATGGTCGTTTCACCCAGGACTTTGCCTACGTGGCCGGATCCGGTGACCTCGACGAATGCAACGGCAGATTCGGCGTCACTCCCGAGTTTCCGCAAGGCACCTACTACTACTGCATCAGCAAGGATTTTCCCTTTGTCGCCCGCCTCTGGCGTGGTGAGCCGGATGCCAGCTTTCGCAAAGGAGACATGCCCCCCGGCACAGGTCCCCGCCCCGCCCCTCTGGGAGGTGCGCCACGCGGCATCATGGAGGGTCCACCCCTTCCCGGTGACGCATCATCCACAGAAAAGCCGCAGCGCGCTGATGCCGATCCTTCATCCGACTTGCCTCCGCGCATGCCGATCGTGGGAGCCATCGATCAAAATGGCGATGGCACCCTCGATACGCGGGAGTTGGCAGAAGCCGTAAAGGCCTTGAAATCGCTCGATAAAAATCAAGATGGCAAACTCACACCGGAAGAATACCGGGGCAATCCTCCAGGAGGAAGAGCCGGCGGCCGTGGAACAGAGCGCCCGCCATTCTGAATTCAAGCCGGCTGCTGCTGGGATATGCAGTGCAACGTTCCCCCCTCTTCCACCAGGTCAAGGCAATCGATACCTACAATTTCACGATGGGGGAAAATTTCACGAAGGATGTCGAGCGCCCGTTCATCGTTTTTCTTCTGGCGGAATTGTGGCACGATGACGCCACCATTCACCAACAGATAATTCACATACGAAGCAGGCAGCACCGGCAAACGCCAACCAGGCACCTCGCAGGCTTCGGGCATGGGCATTTCGATCAGATCGAAGGGTCCTCCCGTGGTTTTGCGGAACTCTCGCAGCGTGTCGAAGTTGTGCGCCAGGACGGCGTGGTTCGGCGATGAACGGTCTTTTTCCACACAGACGAGCATGGCTTCATCGGACACAAAACGCACGAGGTCATCGATGTGACCATCCGTGTCATCGCCCTCGATGCCGCTTTTGAGCCAGAAAATCTCTTTTACGCCAAGACCATGGCGCAACAACTGCTCCATGTCGTTTTTCGACAAATGAGGATTGCGATTCGGATTCAACAACACCGCTTCTGTCGTGAGCAATTGCCCCACGCCATTGATTTCGATCGCACCGCCCTCGAGAATCATGCCCCCTTCAAATCGGCGCATTCCCAGCGCCTCGGCTACGCGACGAGGAATGGCATCGTCCAAATCCCAAGGCGGGAATTTCCCACCCCAGGCATTGAAACCCCAATCGACAACAGCCACTTCGCCGCTCTCCCGATGTTTCACAAAGATGGGACCATGATCGCGACACCACACATCATTGTTCGGGTGATCAAAGAGTTCCAGGTGTGCCATGTCAGCCTTCGCTTCGCCGCACAGACGGCGTATCATTTCATGACGGGATGACGCGGCATTGATGCGCACCGTTTCGAATCGCGAAATAGCCGCCGCGATCTCGGCGAACTTCCGCCCCATCAGATCGCTTTTTTGCCCGGCCCAGTGCCGTTCATCCGCCACCGGCCACGAGAGCCAGATCGCTTGTTGAGTCGTCCATTCGGCGGGCATGGCAAAGCCCTGTTGCGCTGCGGTCATGGTCTGCATTTATCCCACATCGGCGATCTTGGAAAAGGCAAATTATCCTCGAATCCACAGTTTGTCTGGCAATCCCGAGCATTTTTTACCACGGATTAACGGATGAAAACAGATTTCACGGAAAGAAGGGGAGAAATTAGAGCTCATCATGGTTTTCCGATTGTTGGATTACCCACCATACGCCTATCATTCAAATCCGTAAAATTCGTCGTGATCTAAGTCCTCATTCGAATTCACTTGCGGAACATGAAAAACACCGCGCCCATCAGACACAGACCCGCCGCCGCGTAGTTCCAGGTGATTTTCTCCTTCATGAAAAAAATCGCGAACGGCACGAACACACTCAGTGAGATCACCTCCTGCAGGATCTTCAGTTGCGACACCGACATCACCTGATGGCCGATGCGGTTCGCCGGCACCTGGATCATGTATTCGAAAAATGCGATCAACCACGACAGCAACGCCGCGATCATCCAGGACTTGTCCTTCATGTCGCGCAAATGCGCATACCAGGCAAAGGTCATGAAGACATTCGACAAACCTAACAGCAATACCGTTTTCAGCGTGATCACGCGCTGAAGCGTAGCATGATGGAGGAATGCCGGCAATTTTGATTCTTCGGCACTTTTGCACAGCAGCGAGTGAGCGTTGCCGCGATTAAAGGAAGACGCATCGTTTGCAAGACCCGAGCGGGATAACTGCGAATGGTACGATGGGTGGCCCTGATCAAGCCTCAGTTGAACTGGCAGCACTCAATCCCTCAACCGTGAGAGCATCTCCTTGAGTGCCTGGCGGGCCCGGTAAATGCGTGTTTCCACCGCTTTTACCGAGCAGTCGGTGATTTTCGCGATGTCACTGTGACTCATATCCTCGTAGGTGAATAGAAGAAGCGCTTCACGCAGATCGACGGGAAGGGATTTGAGAGCGATCTCCACCTGATGCATTTCATCGCTTTGATTGGCTGATTCATCGGGTGACGGGTTATTGTCGTGCAGGTATTCCCCGTGATGTTGCGCCTCATCGTCCAGGGAAACGACGGGATGCCGGCTTTTCCAGCGTGCGTGATTGCGAGCAAGATTGGCAGCGATGCTGAAGAGATATGTGGAGAAGGAAGCACTGGGCGTGTAGCGGTGACGACTTTGGTAGAGTTTCACAAAAGTCTCCTGCGTCAAATCGACCGAAACCTCATGATTCGCGGTGCTGCGGTAGAAAAATGCCGCGAGTTTTTGTTTCCAACGATCCATCATGCCATTCAGAGCCAGATGATCACCCTCCGCCAGACGTCGCATCGCCTCAATGTCCGGATCTGGATTCACTTCATTCATCCGGTGCGCTAATGCTGGTGGATCGCTTGATGGACAGTGTCATTGACCCCGAGGGCATGAGGAATCATGCGATCGAGAAACATCCTTGCCTGCGCGTCATCCATGCAAGCGGCGGTTTCATGAAGGTGAGTGAGCAATGCCTGTTGGCATTCAGCGGCCAATCGGGCCCTGTCTTGAAGCGCCTCGAGCATGGCCGCGTCGGGTGGTTCCGGTCTCTTGGAAAGCGTCAATACTTTCGCATCAGCGGCATGCATTTCCGCACAAAGTTTTTCGCACTTGGGCAGGTAGTCGAGATGCAGGTCCTTGACACTGGAGAACTGCGCCTCATTGAGATGCAGCCAATGCTGCAACCAGCTCAACTCAGGCAATCTGCTCCCGTGGACTGTGGGGACGACACTCCGCTCCTTGTGATCCATCACCGTGCGAACACCAAAAAACATGCTCAGCCCCAGGGCCGTGGCGCATGCGAGAATCAGAGCGCCTTTTTTCATGGTGACACCTCCCCCCCACCGGCCCGAAAAAGAGGATTCACGGACTGTTGATATCTGAGCACCGCACGATCATCCTGCTCGGCACGCTGCTCCAGCAATCCGAACCCCAGTCCGCTGATAGCAAACAAGGTGAACGTGACGGCGGCCCATTTCGGATTCGTGAAATGTGATAGTCCGCTCTCCAGAAGCTCCCGGATGATCTGGCTCACGCCCCGCGAACTTTCCATCTCGATGCGTGACCACACCTGACGATGGAAGTTTTTGGGCAGCTCCACATGAACCGGTTGCTTGCGAAGAAAATGGTGAAGTTCTTGATCGTTCATATCATGGTTCCCGCTGAGATTTTCATTCTAATGGAATGCTTGCACCAAGACAAACACCTGGAACGGAAAAAACCCTGAAAAAAAATGCGGGGTTTTTCTTGGTGCGGTGTTCTCCCGACAGATGCAAACCGCTTTTTCCGTCCGTTGGGTGATTCTATTCCTGGTCACCTCCGCCATTCCGGCCCTGGCTTGTGAATTTTGCAAGCAGTCCAAGCCTGCGCCCGGGCAGCGGGTGGTGGAATACCATCTTCATATCTCGGAGCAGATACAAAGCCCCGCGGGCAAGCCCGTTCGTGTACTCACCATCAATGGCAGCATGCCCGGTCCCGTTCTTCGTTTCCGTGAAGGTGATTTCGCCCGGATCCATGTGCACAATCACCTGAAAAAAGAAGAGACCTCCACCCATTGGCACGGACTGCTGCTGCCAAACCCTCAGGACGGCGTTCCCTACGTCAACACTCCTCCGATCCTTCCGGGTACCACACATACCTTTGGGTTCACCCTCCGTCACGCGGGCACGTATTGGTATCACTCCCATACCTACCTGCAGGAGCAGAGCGGGGTGTATGGCGGCATTGTTGTAGAACCCCGTGGCGGAGAATTTGTTCAAGCAGACCGTGATCAGGTGATGATCCTCTCCGATTGGACCAATACCAATCCCAAGGAGGTCATGCGCATGCTCATGCGGGGCAGCGACTATTTCGGGTTGATGCGCAGAAATTCCCAATCGCTCCTAGGAGCCTGGCAACGGGGCAATTTGAAAGACTACTTCCGTCGGGAATGGGACCGCATGATGCCCATGGATGTTTCGGATGTCGGTTATCATGCATTTCTCGTCAATGGTAAGCCACAAATCCGCATGGAAGGCCGCCCCGGTGAACGTGTGCGGGTCAGGGTCATCAATGCAAGCGCCGCTTCCTATTACCACCTGAGTTCCTCCACGGGGCCCTTGACGATCATTGCCGCGGATGGACCGCCGGTTCATCCGGTCCAAGTGCCCATGTTTCTCATGGGGATCGCCGAAACCTATGATCTGCTGGTCACTATTCCGGAACATGGCCAACACGAATTGCGCTTCACCACCCAGGACGGCAGCGGCCACGTCAGCGCCATCATGGGACAAGGCGAAATGCATCAAGCCCCCGCACCACCCAAACCGAATCTTTATCAAATGGATGAAATGTTGAATCTTGCTCTCGAAGAGCAGGAGGACGACGCACGGGCCTCACTGCGACTTCCCCGCCCCGGATCTCCTTACCGTCTCTTGAAGGCCGTGAACGACACGAGTCTGCCAGCGAATCTGCCCCGACGCAAAATCACCCTTCATCTCACAGGCGATATGAATCGCTACGTCTGGAGTTTCGATGGCAAGACGATCGCCGAACAGCCCTACGTGCTGATCAAGAAAGGAGAAATCATCGAACTTGAACTGGTGAATGACACCATGATGCACCACCCGATTCACTTGCATGGTCATTTTTTTCGCCTGCTCATGGGACAAGGCCGTTATTCACCGCTCAAACACACCGTGGATGTGCCTCCCATGAGCACCCGCACGCTGGAGTTCGAGGCGAATGAAGCACAGGACTGGATGTTTCATTGCCATATCCTTTATCACATGATGAGTGGCATGGCGCGTGTCTTCCGATACGAGGATAGCCAGGACAAGACAGACGCCGGAATGCCGGCAACATCGCAGCAAGATCGCGGCATGGGAGAGAAAAACCACGCGGGTGGTCTCGGCGAACATGCGCACGACATGGACTATCTCTGGGGGGCGGCTTCCCTGCAATCGAACATGAGCGAAGGCATGTTGAATTGGATGAATCCCAAAAATGACATCATCCTTGCCTGGGAAGTGGGCTGGGAAAGTGTCGAGCAGACGGAATATGAAATCGATCTTCTTTATCAGCGCTACTTTCACATGAACTTCCAGGCCTTCGCAGGCTACCGGTTCACCAATCAGGATGATGCCGAGAACCGCGCCTTGGCCGGCATCAACTACCGCCTGCCCCTGATGACCTGGTTGAATCTCACGCTTGACGGAGAAGGTGATGTCCGCGCCAGCTTGGCAAAGCGCTTCCAGTTGACTCCTCGTCTCGGAATTTGGGGTGACGTTTTTTACGACACCGGCATGAATTGGGAATGGAGCGCGGGAGCTGATTACACTCTCACCCGTTACACTTCACTCACGGCCAGCTACCACAGTGAATACGGCTTTGGTGCTGGTGCCCTGTTCCGCTTCTGACAGCAATAATCTATCGGAAAACAACACAATAACACAACAACAGACAAACCAACGATGAAAACCAAACTACGCAACCTCCTTGCCTTCACCCTCATGATCGGCACGATCGCATCGTGTGCCTCCTCGCAAGATGCGGCAATCGATCCCAATGCCAAGCCCTATCCCCTCACGACATGCATCGTGACCGATAACGGCCTTTACAGCATGGGCGGACCTGTCACAAGAACCTACAACGGACAGCAAATCAAATTTTGTTGCAAACCGTGCGTGAAAAAGTTTGAGGCAAACCAGCCCAAATATCTCGCCAAATTACCCCGATAATCCGCTTCATCATCCACTCCGGGTTGTGCGTCAACACCACGCACGCCCCGGTCTTACCTCTTTTTTCAATGAATTCGTCCCAACTTTTTCCTCTGGTCGGCATGAACTGCGTTTCCTGTGTCGCAAAAATCACCACACGGCTGTTAGAACATCCGGACATTTCGGAAGCAGAAGTCACATTATCCCCGCCGCAAGCGAAGATCGCCGTACGCTCCACGCTCAGCCGGGAGGAAATGAATGCGTGGCTCAAACCGCTGGAGAAATATCAGGTGCCTGTCGATACCGTGCCAGAGAGCCACAAGGCATTGCCTGAGAAATCAGTGGAGACTTACAAGCCATTGATCATCCTGTTGGCTTATCTCCTGCTGGTGATTTTCGCGTCAGGTCTCTCCGGTGGGCGTTTTGTCCCGGCGGATATCATGCGTCAGTTCATGGGAGGGTTTTTCATCGCGTTTTCCTTTTTCAAAATGCTCGATCTTGCCGGATTTTCGCAATCGTACCGCACCTACGATCTTGTTGCGAAAGCGTGGCCTGGCTACGGGCTCATTTATCCATTCATCGAATTTGCGCTCGGGTTGGCATACCTTGTCGGGTGGCAACCTCTGATCGTCAATTCCGTCACCGCGTTCGTGATGGGAGTCAGTCTCGTGGGAGTCGTCAAAGCCGTCACTTCGAAACAAACGATTCGATGTGCCTGCCTCGGAACAGTCTTCAACCTGCCCATGTCAACAGTGACGATCATCGAGGATGGAATCATGCTACTGATGGCACTCGCCAGCATGGTTCTCCCCCATTGACCCGTTCGTGATCACTGTTCACTGGATGAAACAGGATATTTTTTGAGTCGCTTCTCTAACAATTTTTCCCGGGTGAGCGGAACCCGCAGCAGCCATCGCGCATAGAGGTAGCCGGAGATCGCTCCGCCGAAATGACAGGCATGTCCGATCGTGAACCAGTCCCCCAGCCCCTGTTGCGACAGCAGGATGCCGATCTGGGAAAAGCCCGGGACCGCCGCGGCAGGATTGATCAACATGAGGATGCACGAACTGGCGATCACGCCCATTCCGAGATTCCTGGCGGATACCGGCAAGGGCATCATGCGCGACTCAGGAGACAGCGTGCAAAACACCAACAACTGGGCCATCACCAGACCGGAAGCTCCCACCAGGAGATCCGTCGACCGGCCACCGCATGCCAGATGGAACAGTCCCCCACCAAGGATTCCGATCAGCCCCATGACACACATTCGTTTTGCCCCCAGCCAACCCTCCAATTTCGCGCCCATGACCAGCAACATGAGAGCATTGCAGAGCAAATGATACCACGAGGCGTGAATGAAGCCGTAGCTGAGAAATGAATGCCAATGCCCCTGCCCCAGGCCGTGACGCGAGAGGCCGAACGTCTGATAGACTTGCGTTTTTTCTCTAACAAGACCAATTGTCAGACCCGAGTGAATCACCACCAGTGACAACACCAAAACCCAGGTCCATCGCGCTCGCTTCCATTCGTTGAGCGTGCGCATCATGGCTTGTAGGTCGGATTACTTTTGATCGCGGGCGCGTGGCTCGCGTCGCACCACGTCATCGGTGCCGCAGGATGTCACGAAGGGACCACCTTCCAGTGGTGCCACACCTGTGAATGCCACGTCCGGCATTTCCGACGGGCGTCCTGCCAGCGGGAAATCCTTGCGCAGCGGGTAAAACGGATAACCCTCCCACATCAGAATACGTTTGAGGTTCGGGTGATTCGTGAACGGAATTCCCATCATGTCATAGACCTCGCGCTCATGCCAATCCGCAGCCAACCACAGATCGCAGGCCGAAGGAACGCTTTCCTCCTCACCCACAGGCGCCTTAACGCGGAGATGTTTTTTATCATCCACCGTGGCCAATTCATACACCATGGAAAAGCGTGGGTCTTCGCCAAAATGATCGAGGCTGGAAATGTCCACCAGGAAATCATAAGCCAACTCCTCCTTGCAAAAACGCAGCACATCATGCAGCGCGGCGAGGCTCACGGTCACCGTGAACTCACCACGGAATTCCTTCTGACTGAGGACTGCCTCGGAAAATTTCTGTTGAAGACTCTCAAGATCGACGGCGGACATAAAAAATCGTTAGGTAATTGTTAGGCAAGATCTTCGATCAATTCTTTTTTCTGATCCATCATCGCGGACGATCCTTCGATCTTGCGCTGCAGTTTCATCAAGCCCTCGATCAAGGCCTCGGGACGCGGTGGGCAACCGGAAATGTATACATCCACCGGGATGATGCGGTCGATCCCTTGCAGCACGGCGTAACTGCGATACATGCCGCCGCTCGACGCGCAGGCTCCCATGGCGATGCACCATTTCGGTTCCGGCATCTGATCCCAGATGCGCTTCACGGCAAGAGCCATTTTGTAGGTCACCGTGCCTGCCACGATCATGACATCGCTCTGGCGTGGAGAAAAGCGCATCACTTCCATGCCGAAACGGGAAATGTCAAAGCGGCTCGAGGCCGTGGCCATGAGCTCGATCGCGCAGCAAGCCAAACCCATGGGCATGGGCCACAGCGAGTTTTTGCGCATCCAGTTCATCGCGGCATCGACACGTGTGAAAATCACGTTGCCCTCGATTTTGGAGTCGTAGGCGGCGAAGGTAGAGGCAAGATCGTTGGTTTCCATAAGCACGGCGCCGGGCGCGCGGGAAAGGTGCACCCATTTCTGCGATTCCTCAAGTAGATTGTGAAAAATTTCACAAGCTCGTGGGGACGCAACTGACTCGCTTCAGGGAATCAGGCCTCCTGCGCCGTCGGGACGATCCGCGGAAAGACGGGCGATGGCTTCTGAATCACATGACCATTCGGCAGCAGACCCCACGCAAGCTCGTCGAATTTTTTGTCGAGCAAGCCCGCGAGGTCGATCTGTGCGGCCAGCTTGGCGGCGGCATCGGGCAGCACCGGCGAAAGCATGACGGCGCAATGCGCGACACTTTCGGCTAGATGATACAACACCGTAGCGACGCGGGCTTTTTTCTCCGGGTCTTTGTTCATTTCCCACGGCTTCATGCGCTCGGCATAGACGTTGCAGTTGACGACGTGACGGTTGAGAGCCTCCAGTCCGCGGGCGATGTCGTATTGATCCATCGCTTCCCGATAGAGATTGAGCGACTCCACCAAGCTGTGCTGAATCCCCAGATCCTCCTCTTCCAAAGGCAAATGACAATGCAGCACGCCTTCCGTGAACCGCTGGCTCATGTTGAGCGCACGATTGCACAAATTGCCAAGGTTATTGGCGAGCTCGGTGTTGAAGAGCATCACCAGGCGTTCGAGATCAAAGTCGCTGTCTTTTCCGGTGTAAATGTCGCGGCACAGGTAGTAGCGCAGCGCATCCACGCCGAAGATGTCGGCAAGCTGATCGGGATTGACGACATTACCCAAGGTCTTGGACATTTTTTCGCCGCGAATGTTCCACCAGCCGTGCACCAACAATTTCGGCATTTGATCATCGCGGAAACCCATCGCATGCAGCATGCAATACCAGTAAATGCCGTGCGCGGGCACCATGATGTCCTTGCCGATGACGTGAACGACATCCTTCCAGGTGGCATCGAAGTCTGGCAGGCTGGCATCCAGTCCACCGTAACCGACGAAGCTCACATAGTTGATCAATGCATCGAACCACACGTAGGTGACGTAGTCGGGATCGAACGGAAATTCGATGCCCCAGCGCAAGCGCTCTTTCGGACGCGAAATGCACAGGTCGATGGCGCCATTGCGCGACAAGGCATTCATCAGTTCAGCCTTGCGAAACTGCGGCAAAATGACGTCATTTTTTTCCAAAAAATCGGCCAACCATGCGGTGTGCTCGCTCAGTTTGAAATACCAGTTTTCTTCTTGAATCTCGACCACCTCTCCCCACTCGGGACCAAAATTCCCCTCGGCATCACGATCGCGGTCGGTCAGAAATTGCTCTTGTCGCACCGAGTAAAAACCGTTGTAGGCTTTTTTGTAAAGCTGCCCCTGCTCCTTGAGATCGGTGAGAATTTTCTGCACGCAGGCCTTGTGGCGAGGATCAGTCGTCGCCGCCCAACCATCGTAGTGCACGCCGATTTTTTCCCATAACGCCGTGAAACGTGCGGTGACTTTTTCCACGTATTCCTCTGGGCTCACGCCCTCCTTGGCAGCCGTTTGCTCGACTTTTTGGCCGTGCTGATCAACGCCCGTGAGGAAATACACAGGATTCCCGCGCAGACGTTGGTAGCGCGCCATCACATCGGTCAGCACTTTTTCATAAGCGTGACCAATATGCGGAGAACCGTTGGTGTAGTCGATGGCAGTCGTGAGGAGCATGGCGCAATCAGGAGAGTATCTTAGCGTTTGTCGAGAATGGCGTTCCAGTGCTCGAGATGATCTTTTTGTGATTCGAACAGAGCGGTGGTGTCGTCGTGAATGGTGATAGAAGTGATTTTATCACCCACGCCGTTGTGACGACAACCTGGTTCGCCGGTATTGTGCTTGCCGGTGATGTTTTTCACGACATCCAGAGGCGAGGTCACTTCACCGAATACCGAGTGGCGATTGTCGAGGAATGCGGTCGGCACGGTGGTGATGAAAAACTGCGAGCCATTGGTGCCGGGGCCGGCGTTGGCCATCGAAAAAATCCCAGGCTTGTTGTGACGTAGCTCGGGATGGAACTCATCGGCAAACTTGTAGCCCGGACCACCACGACCCGTTTCCGTCGGGTCACCGCCTTGGATCATAAAACGATCGATGACGCGGTGGAAGGCTACGTTGTCGTAGTATCCACGACGGGCGAGGTTGAGGAAATTCG
Organism: Verrucomicrobiota bacterium; assembly: GCA_046052105.1. Taxonomy (GTDB): domain Bacteria; phylum Verrucomicrobiota; class Verrucomicrobiia; order Verrucomicrobiales; family Akkermansiaceae; genus UBA956. The sequence continues at coordinate 31,010 of JBJOMZ010000010.1, forward strand.
CGCAGGTCAGAGGAGCCTTGGAGGCGAAGAGCGTGGCGCGCACGTCGCCGGCGGTGGTGTGGAGAGTGATATTGATGTCGGACATGTCGCGCATCCATAGCGCGGAAAGCCGGTTTGGTAAACGTCCGATTCAGATTTTTTCAATGAAAGATGAGGAACCCTCACGGTGCCTCAGTCAATTCATCGGCCAATCTCAATCACGGTTCATGAATAGGCGTAAAATATACCAGAACATCAGTGCCACACTGGCAAACAGCGAAAGCGACGCAGCCACATGCTGACCGGGACGGTAATGATGCATGATGTTGCTGGTATCATAGAGAATGCAACCACCAGCGAAAACAGCCCCGAAAGCGGCAAACCAAAACCCAAGACTGATCGGAAGAAAAAATGAGGCCACAATCATGCCAAGCATGATAAAACCACCAATGCGCAGGATGCCGCCGAGAAAGCTGAAGTCTTTCTTCAGTGTGAATGCCATCACAGTGATGCCCAAAACGAGAGCGGTGGTAACAATCGCCGCCTGAGCGATCACGTTGTTGTCAAAATCTCTCGCTATCGCAATGAGAGGCAGGAAAATCACCGCTTCGGCTACCACATACAACCCCAGCCCGAGGTATTGGGTCGTGGAAGATGCACTGCTCAAGGCCCACTTGTTTGCCAACCATGAGACTCCCATAAATGCAACCATCACGACCAACCATGACATGCGTGAGGCACCGATCAATTGCAGTGCCACTTCTCCCAGACCCATCGATTGCATCAGACTCTCCAGTAGAGCAAACGCTGCGATCGCAACGGCGAGGTGCGCGTATGTTTTGCGGATGAAAGAGGCGCGGGTTTCTTCCGGTTGATCGATGATCACATTTTCAATGGAGCTGGAGTATGGGTTCATGTCAGCAGCAGTTTGCGGAAAAGCGATGGTTGCAGCAAGAAGAATCGAACCGGATTTGCCAACAAGAAGTAAGTTGCTGTCATTGCAAAAAAGCGCCAACGCGTCTGAGAACGTTGGCGCTTTGCTTGCGATAGCTTACGGGCGGGACGCCGCGCCACGGTTAGGCGACGGTGACGGGTTTGCCGGACTTAGCGGAGGCGTAGATGGCGTCGATCACTTGCATCAGGCGCAGAGCTTGCTCCGGGGTGTTGAGCGGTGCGGCTTTGCCAGTGATGGCGTGAATGAAGTTCGCCGCACTGGCGCTTCGACCCATGTCTTCACAGGCTGGGGTAACGATGCTGCGGTTGACGCTGTTACCGTTTTCCTGCACATAGAGCTCACAGGTGTCGATCGCCGTTTCGTCGAGACCGTCGATCCCGAACAGGCGTTCGACCTTGCCACCGGCTTTGGTGCCTTGGAACACGACGCTGACTTCCTCGCGTTTGATCATTTCCGCCCAGGAAACTTGCAGGCTCAGCACTTGACCGGTCTTGAAGGTGACAAAGCCGTGCGCCGCATTTTCCACATCGGTCACACCGCCGACGCGGTCGGGAATGCCCCAAGGGCCTTTGAAGTTTTTGTCTTGGATGAAATCGGAAAACGTCTGGCCCAACACGTGTTTCGGCTCGGGGTAGCCCATGAAATACATCGCGAGGTCGATCATGTGCAGCAGGTCGATGAGAGGACCGCCACCGGACAATTCCTTCGTCGTGAACCATCCGCCGAAGCCAGGTATGCCAGTGCGACGAATCCATTTCGCTTGTGCGGAATTGATCTTTCCGACGGTGCCCTGCTCGATGTATTTCATCATCGCCTGCGACTCAGGACGCGCGCGGTTGTTAAAATTGAACATCACCTTTTTCTTCGCGGCTTTCGCTGCGGCGATGATCTCCTTGACCTCCTTCGCATTCAATGCGGGTGGCTTTTCAGAAAACACATGCTTGCCGGCCTTGAGGCATTGCACGGCAAGGGGTTTGTGAAACTTGTTCGGCACGATGATGCTCACCGCATCGAGCTTCTTGCATTCCTTGAGCATCGCATCGACCGATTCGAAGGAATGAGGAATCCCCCACTTCTCCGCGGCCTTGGCGGCTGCGCCTGGAGCCGCGTCAGCGACCGCGACGATTTCTGCTCCTGCCTGACGGAAGCCTGCCGCGTGGTATTGCAGCATGCCGCCAGCTCCGATGACTCCTACTTTAATTGCCATAAAAAAACGATGGGTATGAATTATTGGTTGGATTTGTCAAAGGCGGCGTCGAAGGCCACTTGATTGACTGGGAAATCGAGCTTGCGCACGTATGCACAGCTTTCGGTAGCTCCGTGGAAACGATCCATGCGACCATCCTCCCACTCGACGCTGAGCGGGCCGGTGTAACCGATGTCATTGAGCGCGACGATCACATCCTCGAAACGGATGTCGCCACGACCCACGCTACGGAAGTCCCAGAAACGGCGGGCATCGCAGAAATCGGTGTGACCACCGAACACGCCGACACTGCCATCGCCATGGCCCCACCACACATCCTTCATGTGAGCGTGATGAATTTGCGCGGAGAAGTTGCGGATGAACTTCACGTAGTCCACACCCTGATAACCGAGGTGAGAGGGATCGTAGTTGAAGCCGAAGCGCTTGTGATTTTTGACTGCATCCAGCGCGCGCTGAGCGGAGACGATGTCGAAGGCAATCTCGGTCGGGTGCACTTCTAGGGCGAAATAAACATCTTCCTTTTCGAACACGTCGAGAATGGGACCGAAACGCTTGGCAAAATCGTCGTAGCCTTTTTGCAGATAAGCCTGATTAGTGGGCGGGAATGCGTAGAGTGCGCCCCAGATGCTCGAACCTGTGAAGCCATTCACCACAGCTTTTCCGGAACCGGCAGGCTTGGAGGCCATGTAGGATTTTCCGGCATCGAGAAACTTGCGGCAAGCACGCGCGGTATCCGCAAGTTCCAGCGCCGCACGCTGACGCACGCCCTCAGGCTCGCCATCGCCCCAGACATGTGGAGGAAGAATGCACTGATGGCGCTCATCGATCAAATCGCAAACCGCCTGACCGACCAAGTGCGCGGAAATCGCATAGCAAGCAAGATCGTGCTTTTTCAGCAAGTCCCAGCGCCCTTCGATGTAGCCCGGCTGATTCAGAGCGGCCTGCACATCAAAATGATCGCCCCAGCAAGCGAGCTCGACGCCGTCGTAGCCCATTTGTTTCACGCGAGGGAGAAGCTCTGCAAGGGGGATATCTGCCCATTGCCCGGTAAATAGAGTAACTGGTCTAGCCATAGGGTTGAAACGTGTTGCGCGTGGGAATATGAACAAGAATCGAGCCCGTGACCACTGAAAATTTTGTCACGATGGGGAAAACCAGCTGAAGTTACATTCAATCCCTTTTCACCCTCTTTGTGAAATTGGCACACTGACGATTTTTCTCTTTTGCTTTGACGCTGCTCCTGAAAAGTATTACCGTCATGTTATGAAATCACACATTAGCGCTACAATTGATGAAAAAGTTCTTGAAAGCTTGAATCGTTTTGGAGCAGAAGAACGACGCTCACGTAGTCAGGTCATCGAAATGGCGCTGGAAGAATTCTTGCACAAAAGAGGTGCGACAGTAGATGAAATCGTAACCTCGCAAGGGCGTTTTGTAGGAAATTTCAACAGGGAAGAAACTTATGAACGTTAAGAAAATATCCGGTCGCATACTGATCGACACCAACGTTCTTATTTACGCGACTCTTGCTTCGGATGGTCGCCATGAAATAGCGAAAAAGGTCTTATCCCTGCGCAATCAAAGCGGCATAGAAATGTTTGTCTCGGTTCAAAATCTGGCTGAAATGTATCCCAACCTTACGGGGCCAAAAAATCAACCACCAGATAGCCCCGGCTTGGCTCGTGATAAAATCCTTTCTCTCTCCCGACTGCGTGGCATCACAGTGCTGCCAATTACCATGGAATGCGTTCAACTCACGCTCGACCTCTGCGTCAGTGGAAACATCACCCGTCAAAACTACTTTGACAGACAACTGGCAGCGCTCATGCTTCGGGAAAAAATACCCACCATCATCACCGAGAACGCGAAAGACTTTTCTGGAATCGATGGCATCAAAGCCATCAATCCGTTTTCCTGATCAAAACACCTTCTCATCACATGAGGTCACAGGCACTACGCCGCGAATCGCCGAAGTGAGAAACATTTCTTCCGCCCTGGCAAATTCAGCGCGGGTGATCACGGACTCCTGGATAGAAGCATCACTTTCTAACACAATTTCCCGCATCACCCCGGGCAGGCAACCGGAATCGAGCGAGGGCGTGAGCCATTGTCCATCGATTTTCACAAATACATTCGCCATGCAGGCCTCACAGAGATGGCCGCGATTGTTGAAAAAAATCCCTTCGCCCGCTCCCCTTTCGCTCGCCCAGCGCAGGGCCACGAGGTTTTCGGCATAGGAACTGCATTTCAGCCCCTTGAGTGCGGATTGTTCATTGCGCGTGAAAGGCAGAGTCACCACTGCGGTCTCGGCGGGCATTTGCGGAAGCGCTTGTGCCGTCAGCCACATGCTCGCAGTATCGCCTGGGCGTGCATCATGCAAGCCCCCTTCCCCAGACGTCACCGTCAGGCGCAAGCGGGATTTTCCTTTGTGAAGGTTGTTTTTGCAACAAAGCTCATGAGCCAGCTCGCAAAGATCCCACTCTCGCAAATCCGAGCGCAATCCGAGACGCTCGATGCTTTCGCGCAGTCGTCGTTCATGACGTTCCGCATGCTGCAAGCCGCCATCGATGGCCAACATGGTCTCAAAGGCTCCCATACCGTGAAGCACACCGCGGTCCGCCATGGCGACGAATCCCTCGGACTCGTCGATCCAATTCCCTCCGCTCCAGATGATCGCCATGTGGGCATCATACACCGACACCCGTCAAGAGCGAAGAGGATTTTGAATTTGTCAAAACCTCACACAATCCTATGCTGCCCGCGCAACCCACATGGCAGAAACTCCGAACCTTGAAACCTCATACCCCGCTCTCCGCTGGTCCGGTTTGTCCGACGTGGGGCGCTTTCGCAAAAACAACGAAGACGCGTTTCTGGCGCTGACCTTCGATGCGCACGAACTCAAATATCTGGGAAAAATCG
>JBJOMZ010000011.1:0-35808 GCA_046052105.1 Verrucomicrobiota bacterium
AGCACCGCTCGCGGATGACTCATTGATTGCTTTCGGTGCGAATACATGGCTCATCAATTACAACGATATAGCTCCAGGAATGAATTATGTGGATGATACGTCTGGCGCCAATTATTTCATGACAATAACGGCTGTGCCTGAACCCAGCGTTTCGCTCCTCTTGAGTTTTGTCGGTCTTTTTTTCTTTTTGCGCCGTCGTTGGGTATAAGGATCCCTTTGCCATGGATGCATCATCCTAGAGCACGCCGTCTCTGCACAGTATGGCGATACCCAAGGAATCACCGTGGGCGGCCAGTCGCTCCGATGCCAAGAAACGGATCGGAATGCCTTCGGTCAATTGCTGGTCACGCTTGCCGAGGCAGAGCGACTGGAGCAACTGCCAGCATCGGTCCCGGTCACGGATCGCAGTGGCCAAATCCACATGAAAACCGTGGCGGAGCTGCGCGGACTCCTACTGGCCTACGGCAATGCCTACCAGTCTCTCTGGGTGCAGAAAGCTCAATATCATGCCGCGATCGAACAGGCAACGAGCCTGGAAGTTCTCCATGCCATTTCCATCCACTTCGCCTAACCATGCGTGACCACCTCGACATCGACTACATTCTCAAGGCCATCGTCGGCGTAGCCTCTCCGGTGATTGGCGTAATTACTTCCCTGCAAGAGCAGGTCGAGTGGACGCTGCGTGTGGCTTCGCTCATAGTAGGCCTAATCGTCGGCATCATGTCGCTGGTGGGCATGGTGAAGAAGATGCGTAAGCGTTGACACGAGCATACTGGAGTCATGAAATCACTCAAATACCTCAGTCTCTCTGGTAAGATCGCCGGACTTGTTTCAGCTCTCAACGTCATTCCCTTTGTTGATCCAAAAATCGGAGTGATCGTATTCGCCGCTGCTTCGATTCTCAAAGACTCAGTGAACCGCATCGGCGATCTACTCGACGACGGCAAGCCGAACCAGAGTTTCAAAAGTTGAGTGGCATGGTGACGGAGTGCATTCGAAGCTTGCGGCAACAGCTGCCTCTTTTATCAAATTCTCATTAGCCAGCATCGATTGCGCTGGACGCTGAATCCGCCGTGGATAAGTAGACCAAAGGATGATCAGCTAACGCGACGGCGCCTCAGCATGGGCGCAACACCCAAGACAGCAAGGAAGAAGCACGAAGGCTCAGGAATTGCTGCTGGTGAGATCGAAAAGCTGGGAGATGATCCCGCATTATAAAACGCAATGGTGCCTGATTTTGATCCACTCGTCACCTGCATTATTGACGAGGGGATAAACTGGTAAGGACCATTGAAAGTGTCAGGAGATTGCAAATTGTTGTAGAACGAAGTGCCCATTATAAGCTGATAGGCGAAGCCGGCCATATAAGGATTTGCAGGAGAGTAAGGCGAGTTTATGTCTACAACTCCGAATCCGATGGCGCTGTAGGAACCAGCTTGATCCTTAAACGATAAGGCGACAGGCAGAAGCGAACCTTGGGCTCCAGCGCTGAAGCTCATTGTAGTGGAACCGTCTACGATTGTAATATCAATACTTCCGACGAGGTTGTAATACCCTATTGAACTCCCGCTATCAGCCGAAGTCGTCATTGAGACCACCGAAGTTGAATTGGCTGTAGCTGTAAAAGTTGCAACGGCGTTACTTGAGAAAGTCGTGGTCACGCCGTCGAGAGTATATTGGCCGGCGGCACCTGGAGGACCCTGATTGAGTAGGCCGGATGTAATACTGTATGTCATGATAGCGGCTTTCGCGCTCGGTAAAACAGCAACCCCAAGGGTGAATACGATGGCGAATTGGCTAATCATGAATTGAATTGATCTCATTGATTCGGTCTCTATTAAATTGATGTGGTCAGCTAAGTTCCTGCTTGCGCTGTTATTTGTCAATTCAATATCATTGAATTTTGCTGGCTGCTAGGAATTTGCTTTCTGCGCGAGGCTCCTGAAAGAGCCATTGGGTCGGACCAGAGGGCATGGAAATGGGGGTTGCGGGGTAGAGCTGAAATACTGAAAACTGAGACACAACGTCATTCCGTTCGTGGATCCAAAGATCGGAGTGATCGTATTTGCCGCCGCTTCAATCCTCAAAGACTCGGTGAACCGCATCGGCGATCTGCTTGACGACGGCAAGCCGAACCAGAGTTTTAAAAGCTGATCGACGCACCATTTTTCTCTCCCCGCAAATCCAAGGTTGAAGACTTTCTTTTCAGCCTCGGATTTTGCGTTTGGTGCCGCGTAGGAGCACGTGCCGCCATCACAAGGTATGGCAATAGGAACAGCCATCAAAAACCATTCCGCGTATGTTAGGCAAGTTGGCGCGCGGATGGAACGGGGTCAGCGGTATTCGACGCCGTTGAGAATCACGCGGCGCTTCTTGCGATCATAGCGCAGGGTGTTATTCCACTGGCCGTCCTTGGGCAGGATGCTGAACCACTTCTCCGCCACATTCGGGGTGGTCAGTTCACGGTAGTGTTTGAAGATGATGGACGGTGAATTGCCGGCTTCTAGGGCCACCTGATGTGCACTTTGCACGATGGCGATGCGGTAGCTGATGAAGGAATCACGCAGCACGTTTCGTGGCCAATCCATTTTCAGAGCGCGTGCCAGAGCAGGCAGAAAAGTTTGCAGATCCGGTGTGCGGACAATTTTCCCTTTTCGCGGCAGGGGAGCTAACCAGGCAGCAAGGTTATCGCTGATGGGAATCACACGGCGGGAGGCTGTCTTTGCTTGGCCTGCGCGAATCTCGATAAACCCACGATCCAAATCCACGGCGCTCCAGTCGAGGCGGTTGAGTTCGGCCATGCGGATCCCCGCGAACGCACCGATGGCGAGAATGGGGACAAGCTCGGGCGATGCGTTGTGCAGTAAGGTCGTCATTTGCTCGGGAGTGAAGAGAACCACATCGTCCAACTTCACGCGCACTTGCTGCATGAGTTCCACGGCAGTGGCTTTTTCGCTGGGCAGATAGTTCTGAGCTTTGGCAAACGAGAAGAGCACTTTGATGCATCGTAGCATCGCATTTCGTGTCACGGGCGAGATATTCAATGAGCGCAACCAACCGTCCACATCGGGACCGGTAACTTCCATGATGGGACCGGTAAATTTGGCAGCAAAACGGTTGAGCGTCGTGCGAAGTTGGCCCAGATATTTCACGCTCGCACCATCCTGCTGCCTGACCTTGATCAACTCTGCTACTGCCTCGGGCACAGTGGCGCGTCGGACGATATTGCCGAACATCTTGGTGTATTCTGCGGCCATCACGGACAGAGATTCATCACCGGCGACATTGCGGGCGCGGACGTAATCCTCCACGGCGGCATACAGGGGGATTCCGTTTTTTTCGAGAAGCGCCTCTGCGGCTTTGTAGTTGTCGCGTTCGTGCGGCTTGAGGTCTGTCACATGCTGCATGCCGGATTGAATTCGCTGCGCCACGAACAAGGCCTCTTTTTTGGCCTCGTCGATGTTGCTGAACATTTTGCGCATCCTGCGACCATTCCTGTAGAAGCTCAGCGTGTAGCGGACTCGTCCTTTTGATTCCGTGCGGTAAATGGGGACCACGGCAGATCCTGATTTGACCTTATGGTATGGACCAGCTTTCTTGACCCGTTGCTTGGGGGAAGAGCTTCCCTCGTTTGTCGCCATTTTGTCGCCACCCTCGTCCATGAGTGAGTTTGGCGTGTCAACAACAGCGTTTCTACAACGACTTTCCCTTTGATTTATAAGGGAAAGTGCTCGAAAGGTGACTCGAACACCCACAGATTTCTCTACTAGATCCTTAGTCTAGCGCGTCTACCAATTCCGCCATCCGAGCAAAGATGAGGTGCGACCTGCGTCGCGGGGCGGGATGAAAAGGAATTTTCGCTACCTTGGCAAGAAAATCTTTTCAAAAAATTTCACGATGAAATTTTTGAGCAGGGGACGCGGATCATCGAGGTCTCATGCGGTCATTCACCCAGTCGTGGATTTTTTGGATAGCGATACGAAGACTATTTCTTACACTCGATGCATTTAAGGATTGGCCATGGCTTTTACGTCCTGAAAGGACGACTCATGTCAGCCCACGATGAACCCGTGGGTAACTTCACCTCATAGGATTTTTGCGTCCAAACGGGTTTCCCGATGGGACGAAACACGAATGCATGCATCATCATTTCGAATCCATAAAGGCATTGCTCTTACGATGGGGGATATGCTTGATGGACGACCGGTGGCGACAGTTTTCGCATCCACGACCCATCGATTTTTTGCGTTTTTTCCGAAAAACCACCTGAAAACATCAGCTGATGAGCGATAAAACCTCAAAAAGCCCTTGAAAAATCAAGGAATGAAGAAAAAATCAAAAAAAATCAAATTGGTGCTTGCGTTGCGGGCGAAAATGAAGAGAATCCGCCCCCCACATCGCGCCGCGCGCTGGACATTCGTGTCTCTCGCCGCGCTTCGTTTAACCTTTTGCTATCGGGTGCAGCTCCGGAAAACAGGCTCCTGCGAAGAATTTCGCGGCCTGCGGAATGTCCCCTGATGGCAGACATTTAACCAACAAACGCAGGAATCTCATGCCGACCATCAACCAACTCGTTCGCAAAGGGCGCAAAACACCCGTGGACAAGTCCAAATCTCCCGCCCTCGCCAATTGCCCGGCCCGCCGTGGTGTTTGCTTGCAGGTGATGACCCGTACGCCCAAGAAGCCTAACTCCGCTCTGCGGAAAGTGGCCAAGGTTCGTCTCACCAATGGCTTTGAAGTCATTGCCTACATCGGCGGTGAAGGCCACAACCTCCAAGAGCACTCCATCGTTCTTGTGCGCGGTGGTCGTGTAAAAGACCTTCCCGGTGTCCGTTACCACATCGTCCGCGGTGCTCTCGATACTCTCGGCGTTGATAAGCGTCGTCAAAGCCGTTCGAAGTATGGTGCGAAGCGTCCGAAGCCCGGTGCCGCGGCCGCTCCTGCCAAAGGCAAGAAGTAATCTCACCCTGATCCCACACTAACTATTTCCGATTATGTCACGTCGTAAGCGAGTATTCCACAAGCCCGAGAAACGCGATCCCCGTTATGATAGCGCTCTCGTAGGTAATTTGATTTCCAAAGTCATGGTCGATGGCAAGCGCGCTCTCGCTGAGCGTATTGTCTATGCGGCCATCGATCGCGCCAGCGAAGGCACCGAGACCATCGATCCTCTTGAGGTCGTTACTCGCGCCATTGAGAACGCCAAACCACGCGTGGAAGTGAAATCACGTCGTGTCGGTGGCGCCACCTATCAGGTTCCTCTCGAAGTTCCTACCGCACGCTCCGAGGCTCTCGCCATGCGCTGGATCATCAACTACGCCCGCAACCGCAAAGGCACTCCCATGCACGTGGCTCTTGCCAACGAGCTGAAAGACGCCGCCAACAATCAAGGCAACGCCGTTCGCAAGCGCGACGACGTGCACAAGATGGCCCAGGCCAACCGCGCCTTCGCTCACTTCCGCTTCTAATTTTTCTGCTGCTGATCGAAAAGATTCCGTTCATTCATGTCATCGAACCCCAACAGCCCTGATCGCCAATATCCGCTGCAACGCACGCGGAATATCGGCATCTGTGCGCACATTGATGCGGGTAAGACGACATTGACGGAGCGAATCCTTTTCTACACCGGCATGATCCACAAAATTGGTGAGGTGCACGATGGTGCGGCTACGACCGACTGGATGGAGCAGGAGAAAGAGCGCGGTATTACGATCACTTCTGCTGCCGTGACCACCGAGTGGTGGCAACGCAAGGAAGAGGGCGTGACCAAACTTTTCTCGGAAGAAAAAATGCGTGTCAACATCATCGACACTCCCGGACACGTGGACTTCACGGCCGAGGTGGAGCGTTCGTTGCGTGTGCTCGATGGAGCCATCGTGGTGTTCTGCGGCGTCGCAGGTGTGCAACCACAGACCGAAACCGTGTGGCGTCAGGCGACGAAATATAACGTGCCGCGCCTTGTGTTCGTCAACAAGATGGACCGCACCGGCGCCAACTTCCAAAACGTCTTTGAGGAAGTAAAAGAAAAACTCGGCGCGAATGCCGTGCGCATCCTGATCCCGATCGGTGCGGAAGACCAGCTCAAGGGGCAAATTGATGTCGTCAACCAGAAAGCTGTTTACTACAATGACGACGACAAATTTGGCTCTACCTACACCGTCAAGGAGCTCGACGACGAGCAAAAGCTGATCGCCGAGGAAGCCTACGCGGAACTCCTGGATGCTGTCGCTAGTGTGGACGAGCAAGTCGGTGAAAAATTCCTGATGGAAGAGCCGATCAGCAAAGAAGATCTCAAGCAAGGCATTCGCCGCGCGACTATCGCCAACCTCCTCGTGCCTGTGGCAGGTGGTTCGGCATTCAAAAACAAAGGCGTGCAGTATCTGCTGGATGCCGTGGCCGACTACTTGCCGAATCCGCTTGACATTCCTGCTGCCATCGGCATGGACCCCGACAACGAAGAGCGCAAGATTGAGGTCGTCACCGATGACACGCAAAAATTCGTTTCTCTTGCCTTCAAACTCTGGGCTGACAAATTCGTCGGCAAGTTGGTGTTCTTCCGCGTCTATTCCGGCTGCGTGAAAAAAGGCGATACCGTATACAACCCCCGCACACGCCGCTCCGAGCGCGTGGGCCGTTTGATCCGCATCCAGTCGAATCAACATACTGACGTCGATGCCTGTTACTCCGGTGATATCGCGGCGATGGTAGGCATCAAAAACGTTACCACCGGTGACACTCTCGCTGCGGAAAACCACGATGTGGTGCTCGAGCCTCCTACTTTCCCCGAGCCCGTGATTTCCATGGCTGTTGAGCCGAAAACCAAGGCCGACCAAGAAAAGCTCGCTCTCGCTCTGGGTCGTCTCTCTGAAGAGGACCCCACGTTCATGGTCAAGACCGATGAAGAAACCGGCCAGACCATCATTTCCGGCATGGGTGAACTGCACCTGGAGATCATTGTTGATCGCCTCAAGCGTGAGTTCAAAGTGGAAGCCAACACGGGAGCTCCGCAAATCGCTTACCGTGAAACCATCACCGCCCCAGCCAATGCGGAAGGCAAGTTGGTGAAACAATCCGGTGGCCGTGGACAATACGGTCACGTTCGTCTCACTGTCGCTCCGAATGACAAGGGCAAAGGCCTGACGATTGAAAACAAAGTGGTGGGTGGTGAGATTCCTAAGGAATACATCAATGCTGTCTACAAGGGCGTGACGGAATCCATGTCCAATGGAATCATTGCCGGCTACCCAGTCATTGACGTGCATGTTGACATTCTCGGTGGTTCCTATCACGACGTCGACTCAAACGAAAACGCCTTCACTATGGCGGCGATTTTCGGTATGAAAGAAGCTTTCAAAAAGGCCAAGCCCATTTTGCTTGAACCCATCATGGCGGTGGAAGTGTCCACTCCCGATGACTACCAGGGTGATGTCATGGGCGACCTCAATCGCCGTCGTGGGCAAATCACCAGCATTGATACCAAAGGCAACTTGGCCGTGGTTCGTTGCGCCGTTCCTCTCAAGGAAATGTTCGGTTACTCGACCGCCGTTCGCACCCTGTCTTCTGGTCGAGCTTCGTACTCGATGACGCCTTCCCACTTCGAACAAGTTCCCCAGAACATCGTCGAGGAGATCGTCAGCGAACGCGGCGGCACCTCTCGTTTTTAATCTCACTTCACAACCATCAATCCTCACCTTCTCCCGTTATGGAAAATCAGAAAATACGCATCCGACTCCGCGCTTTTGATCATCGCGCCGTGGACAAATCCGCCGCCGAAATCGTTGAAACCGCCAAACGCACTGGCGCCAAGGTCTCCGGTCCCATTCCGCTTCCGACTCGCATCGAAAAGTTCAGCGTTAACCGCTCGGTGCACGTGAACAAAAAATCCGCGGAGCAATTCGAAATCCGCACGCACAAGCGTTTGCTCGACATCGTTGATCCCACCGCCCGCACGGTTGATGAGCTGAAGAAGCTCAACCTGCCCGCCGGCGTGGACATTTCCATCCGCATCTAACACCTGTTACACCTCTAACTTATTTTACTTTTATGCCACTAGGACTTATCGGCAAGAAACTCGGAATGACCCGTCTGTTTGACGAGGCCACGCAAGCCATGATCCCCGTTACCGTCGTGGACGTGCAGGGCAATACTTTCCTTCAACACAAGACAGTGGAGAAAGAGGGCTACAAGGCTGTGCAAGTTGGTTTCGACGACCAGAAAAAAGCCCAGCGTGTGAACAAAGCGGCCATGGGTCACTTTACCAAAGCTGGTTCCACACCGAAGCGCAAGATTCAAGAATTCCGCATTTGTGGTAGCGACACCCTGCCAGAAACACATCCCGGCGCTGAGCTGTTTTCCGCTGGTCAGTTTGTGGACGTGATCGGCACCTCGAAAGGTCACGGCTTCACGGGTGTTGTGAAACGCTACAAATTCGGTGGTCTGCGTATGACTCACGGTTCGATGATGCACCGCAGAACGGGCGCCATCGGTTGCCGCTCCACACCGGGTCGCGTTTGGAAAAACCAAAAGATGCCTGGTCAGGACGGTAACAAACAACGCACCGTGCAGAACCTCAAAGTTGTCGCCGTGCGCGCCGAAGACGGCGTGTTGCTGATCTCCGGAGCCATCCCAGGTGCCAAAGGCAGCTACGTCACCGTGCGCCCCGCCAAGAAAAAATCGGCATAAGTAGCCGGAATCGAAACTCGAACCTACCATTTACGTCATGTCTTCCCAAACTCTCACCGTAGAAGCCGCCGAGGCTGCTCACATGCTGCTTGCCCCAGCTGACAAAGGCTCACAGGCTGTTCACGATCTGATCACCGCTTATCGTGCCAACCGCCGCACCGGCTCCGCCCACACCAAGACCCGTGGCGAAGTTTCCGGTAACAACAAGAAAATCTACAAGCAAAAAGGCACCGGTGGCGCCCGTCACGGCGACAAACGCGCTCCGATCTTCGTTGGCGGCGGCGTGGTTTTCGGTCCCCGCGCTTGCGATTACAGCAAAAAAGTCAGCAAAACCACCCGCAAGCTCGCACTGCGCCGCGTGTTGGGTGACAATGTCCGCGCCGGTTCCATCAAAACGATCGAGTCCTTCGAGATCGCCGATGGCAAAACGAAATCCTTCGTGGCGGCTGTCGCTGCTCTTTCCACGGCTCGTCGCATCCTTATCATTGCCGATTCCTTTACCGACTCCACCTACCTCGCTGGCCGCAACGTGCAAAACGTATTGTTGATGACCGCCGCGGAAGTGAACGTCGAACACATCATGCTCCACAACGACATCTTCGTTGTCGGCAGCGCTCTCACCACCCTCGCCAAACGCACCGCTTAATTGTTATGAAAGATCTTTTCCACGTCATCAAAAACGTCCGCATGAGCGAGAAGGCCACCTACCTCAACGAAATCAACAACGAGATCGTTCTGGATGTGGACACCAACGCGAACAAACTCGAAATCAAACAAGCGGTGGAAACACTTCTTGGTAAGAAGGTGGCGGATGTGCGCACCCTCATCACCCGCGGCAAGGCCAAGCGCCGCCGTCGTGCCGATGAAGGTCGCACCAATCACGTCAAAAAAGCGATCGTGCGCCTGGCAGAGGGCGAGAAACTCGACCTCGTGTAATTGAACCCAACTTCCTGTAGATTTTCGCCTACTTTCACACTCAACCATTCTCTGAGTCATGGCCCTTAAAGTTTTCAAACCACACACACCTTCCGCTCGCTACAAGCAGCACCCTACTTTTGATGAAATCACCAAGAGCACTCCTGAAAAGTCGCTCCTGACCCCCATCAAACGCAGCGGTGGCCGTAACAACACCGGTCGCATCACCATGCGTCACGTCGGTGGCGGTGCCAAGCGTCACTACCGTCTTGTCGATTTCAAGCGCAACAAAACGGATATGCCAGCCACCGTGCTCGGCATTGAGTATGATCCGAACCGCACTTGCCGCATCGCCCTCATCCAATACACCGATGGCACCAAGAGTTACATCTTGGCTCCTGTGGGTCTGGAAGTCGGTGCGACCGTGATTTCCACCATCAAAGCCGATCCAAAACCCGGCAACGCGATGCCGCTGAAGAGCGTTCCTCTTGGAACCGTGATTCACAACATCGAATTGCTTCCCGGTTCGGGTGGTAAAGTAGCACGCGCTGCGGGCCAGCAGGCTATCCTTTCCAACCGCGAAGCCGGTTTCGGTCTTGTGAAAATGCCTTCCGGTGAGATTCGTCGCTTCCATGAAGACTGCCTCTGCACCATCGGTCAGGTCGGCAACCGCGAGCACATGAACGAAGTCTCCGGTAAAGCTGGTCGCACTCGCTGGATGGGTGTGCGTCCTACCGTCCGCGGTATGACCATGAACCCTGTCGACCACCCGAACGGTGGTGGTGAGGGTCGCTCGAAGTCCGGTGGTGGTCGCAAGCACCTCCTCAGCCCTTGGGGTCATGCCAAAGGTCAGAAGACCCGCAACAAGAAGAAAGCCAGCTCGGTCTTCATCGTATCGCCTCGTCCCAAGAAGTAATCTCTTTTCACTTTAACACACAGACTCTATGCCTCGCTCATTGAAAAAAGGTCCTTTCGTTGACCAAAAGCTCCTCGCTAAAATTGATGCCGTCGCCGCTACCGGTGAATACAAGGCGATCAAAACCTGGAGCCGCAAGTCCATGATCACCCCTGATTTCGTCGGTCACAACTTTGCCGTGCACAATGGCAAGACTTTCGTGCCCGTCTACGTCACGGAAAACATGGTGGGTCACAAACTCGGTGAGTTTGCTCCTACACGCATCTTCAAAGCACACGGCGGTATCGGTAAGAAGTAATCGATTTTTTCACGCACGATCATGCAGCTCAGTCACACCATGCGCATCCTCGCACTCGCCACCTTCGGGTTGGGCGCGGGGATTGCTGTGGCTGCGGCACAAGATGTGCGCGAAGGCGTTACGCTTTCCGAATCCGATACTCTGCGCTTGGAAATCGCCAAGCTTCGCAAGCAGAACGAAGTGCTCGCTGGCACGGTCATCGAGGCCAAGCGCGGCGAACAGGATGCCGCCCAGCAGCTCTCGCAGATCAAACAACGTCTCGAGGCCCTCGGCAAAAACCTGCTCGACGGTGGCGATGATCGTCTGGTCCAAGCTGCGGCGGAAATTCAATTGCTCCAGGAGCGCATTGAAGCGACCGAAAAAGCGGCCATGGCACTCGCTGGACATACTCAGGACTTCGTGCGCCAAGCAGTGGTTGCCGATCCCGATGCTCGTCTTCGCTTGGAAACTTCCATTCGCGAGCTTGACGCCGCGCTAGGTCTGCGCCATAAACCCCGCCCCGATGTCAAAACTGGCTCGCTTCATCGCGCGCAGGTGGTGAGCATCGATGCGGAAAGCGGTCTGCTGGTCGTCAATATCGGCCAGAACCAAAATTGCCGCATTGGTATGACCTACACAATTCTGCGCGGCGAGCGCCCTTACGGCAAAGCGATCATTGCTGATGTTCGCAAGAATGTCGCTGGCGCTTTTGTCGAACAACTTGATCCCTCTAACGAAACAGTTCGCCTCGGCGACACCATCCTTCTCGAAACACAACCACAACGATAAGCCTCACGGCCCATCCCAAGATCCTACGACCATGGAAGTCAAAAGCACATCAAAATACGTTCGTCTCTCGCCGAAGAAAGCGCGCGACGTCGCCCGCGCCATTCAAGGCCTGCCAGCCAGCAGCGCCATGGATATCCTCAACTTCACGCCGAAAAAAGCGGCCCAGTTGATTGGCAAAACCCTCAAGACAGCCATGGCTGACGCTGAGCACAATTTCAAATTGGATGCAGATTCATTGACGATCAAGGAAGCTACCATCGGCATCGGTCCTGCTCTCAAGCGTTTCAAGCCCCGCGCTAAAGGTTCCGCAGGCGCCATTCGCCGCCCTACCAGTCACATTTTCATCACCCTGACCGACGCCGCAGCACCTGCGAAAAAGGCCAAGGTCGCCAAAGCCGGCGAATAAGCTCACACACTACTAACTTCATTCAATTATGGGACAAAAAGTCAATCCGATCGCCTTCCGCCTCGCCGTCAACAAAGACTGGCGCTCCAAGTGGTTTGCCACTGGCAAAGATTACGCCAACAAACTGCACGAAGACCTCGCTGTTCGCGAATACGTGAAGAAAAACCTCCAGTTCGCAGCAATCGCCAAGGTGATCATCGAGCGCGCATGGAACTCGGTTCGCGTGACTCTGCAATCGGCTCGCCCCGGTCTGATCATCGGTCGCAAAGGCTCTGAGATCGAGCGTATGACCAACGAGATTTCCAAAATCTGCGGCGGCGCCCAAGTGAAAATCGATATTGTCGAAATCCGCAAGCCGGAGCTGGAACCACAATTGGTGGCCGAGAACATCGCCCAACAGCTCGAGCGTCGTGTTTCTTTCCGCCGTGCCATGAAGCGCTGCATCCAGACTGCCATGGAATTCGGTGCCGAAGGCATCCGTGTCCGTTGTGCCGGTCGACTGGGTGGTGCTGACATTGCTCGTGCCGAGTGGTATCGTGAAGGCAAAGTGCCTCTTCAAACCCTCCGTGTGCCCATCGAATACGGTTTTGCCGAGGCGCGCACTCTTTACGGCATCATTGGTGTCAAGTGCTGGATCAACCGCAAGGAAGACGATGGTCGTCCTGGCGCTGGTGGCCCACCACGCGAACGCCGCGAGCGCCGCGACAACAACCGTGGCGGTGATCGCCGCGACAACAATCGTGGTGGCGAGCGCCGCTAATCGATTCTCACACAACACTTTATCAATCACACAATACTTTAGGAGGACACTGTTATGCCTTTGATGCCCAAAAGAACCAAGTTCCGCAAATCCTTTCGCGGCTCCCGCGCAGGAAATGCCACTTCCGGAACCACCGTAGCCTTCGGCGATTTCGGTCTGCAAGCTCTCGACCGCGGTTGGATGACCAACCGTCAGATTGAAGCCTGCCGTATCGCGATCAACCGTTTCCTGAAACGGAAAGGAAAAGTCTGGATCCGCGTATTCCCACACAAATCGATCACCGCACGTCCCCCTGAAACACGGATGGGTAAAGGTAAAGGCTCCGTCGAGGCATGGGTCGCCGTGCTCCGTCCCGGTAACATGTTGTTCGAGATCGCCGGTGTGCCGGAATCACAAGCACGTGAAGCCATGCGCCTCGCTTCTTATAAGCTCGGCATTCCCACCCGTTTCGTTGTCCGCAACCCCCACGCATAATTCATTTACTTTACGCACTTATGGCTACCACCAAATCCAAAGATCTCCGCGAATTGTCGGTTGACGAAATCAATCGCCGCATCCGCGACCTCAAAGTCGAGGGCATCAACCTCAAGTTGCAAAAAGCAACGGGTGCCCTGGAAAACCCAGCACGCGTCCGCGCCATCCGCCGCGAGAATGCCAAGCTGCTCACCATCCTCGCCGAACGCAAAGCCAAGGCGTAATTTCTATCACTTCTGACTCTTCGATTTTATGAGCGACTCCGCCACCACTCCTTCCACCAGCAAACGCAAAACCCGCGTCGGCCTCGTTGTATCCGACAAGATGGACAAAACCATCGTCGTCGAATACGTAGCCCGCGTGCCGCATCCACGTTTCAACAAGATCATCAAGCAAACGAAGAAATTCTATGTGCACGATGAAAAAGGCGAAGCCAAGGTCGGCGATAAAGTCCGCATCGTGGAATCCCGCCCGACTTCCAAGCTGAAGCGCTGGGCTCTCGACTCCATCCTTTCTCACTAAACCAACACCTCACGGTTACTCACCTCCAACACTTTTATTGACTCATGCTCCAGATGGAATCTTCCGTAGTCGTTGCCGACAACACCGGCGCGAAAACCGCCAAAATGATCGGCGTCATTGGCAAGCGCACCCGCTTTGCCCACGTCGGTGACGTAATTACCGCTCACATTCGTGACTCGATCCCCACCGCTTCGGTGAAAAAGGGCTCCGTTGTGAAGGCTGTAGTGGTTCGCACCAGCGCGCCGATCCGCCGCGCCGATGGCTCGGTGCTCCGCTTCGACACCAATGCCATTGTCATCATCGACAAAGACAACAATCCTCGTGGCACCCGTATCTTTGGCCCTGTGGCCCGTGAGCTTCGTGAAAAATCCTTCATGAAGATTGTTTCGCTTGCACCCGAAGTCGTCTAACCCTACACACACCTCATCCGTCCATGAGCAAAATTAAAACACACGTCAAAAAAGGCGACCAAGTGCAGATCATCACCGGCAGCGTCGCCATCAAAGGCAAAACAGGCACGGTTCTCGCCGTCAATGCGAAAAAGGGAACCGTCATCGTAGGTGACACCCGCACTGTTGTCAAAGCCACTCGTAAATCCGAAGCCAATCCCGATGGTGGCCTGCTGAATCAGGACGCCCCCATCCATATTTCCAACGTAAAGAAACTGGGCTAAATGATCCGGTGGTTCTCTGGAACCACCAGACCACCCGCCCGCGCTTAAGCGCAAGCATCACAAAATGCGCTGACCCGCTGAAACCAAACATATGAGCACACCAAGACTACTACAACACTACCGCGAGAAAGCCGTTCCGGCGCTCAAGGAGAAACTGGGTTACACCAACCCGAACGCTGTTCCCCGCCTCGAGAAAATCGTGGTGACATCCTGCATGGGCAAAGCCCCAGACCGCAAACTGGCGGTAGAGGATGCCGTGAACGAAATCGCCAAAATCACCGGCCAAAAGCCATCGATCACCTTCTCCCGCAAGGCTGTGGCGAACTTCAAATTGCGTGCTGACGAGCCCCTCGGTGCTCGCGTGACCCTTCGCGGAACCCGCATGTGGGAGTTCCTCGATCGTTTCATCAACATTACCGCTCCCAACATCCGCGACTTCCGCGGTATTCCCTACAAGTCCTTCGACGGACGTGGCAATTACGCCATGGGTGTGCCCGACCAATCGATCTTCCCGGAAATTGAAATCGATCAAATCAAACGCAACATCGGCTTTGACTTGATTTTTGTCACTTCCGCCCCGACCGACAAAGAAGGCTTCGAATTGCTCAAAGCTTTGGGCATGCCATTCCGCGAAAACAAGCGCGAATCCGATAGCGAAACCCCTGAAGCAGCCCAAGCCTAACATTTTACTAGAAACTTTTTATGGCCGTTCTTTCCGATCCCATTTCCGACTTCCTGACACGCTTCAGCAATGCAAGCCGTGCCGGCAATGAAGTCTTCACCGCGCCTTACTCGCGCATCAAAGCCGATATCGCTAAAATCCTTCAAGAGGAAGGCTATGTCTGGAGCTATGAAGTCGTCACCACTGACGGTTTCCCCACCTTGAAAGTCAAAGGCAAGTTTGTCGATGGCCGCCCTGTCCTCACCGGACTCAAGCGCGTCTCCAAGCCTGGTCGCCGCAATTATGTTGGTTCCGACGAAATTCCACGCGTCATGTCCGGCCTGGGCATCTCCATCCTTTCGACCTCGAAGGGTGTGATGACCGGAGCCCGTGCCAAGCGTGAAAAACTCGGCGGAGAACTTCTCGCCATCGTCTGGTAATCCTCTAACCCACTAACTACATACATTTATGTCACGCGTAGGAGTTAAACCTATCACATTGCCAGAAAAAGTCACCGTGAAAAACGAAGGTGGCGTTGTTACCGTCGAAGGCCCCAAAGGCAAATTGGCCTTCACCCTGCCGGCCGGCATCGAGCTGAGCAACGAGGACAACAAGCTGACCGTTACTCGCACCTCGGAGACCTCGCGCCAGTTGCGCGCTCTCCATGGCACCGCCCGTGCGATCGTCAACAACATGATCAACGGAGTCTCCAAAGGATTCGTCAAGGACCTGGAAATTCAGGGCGTGGGTTTCCGTGCCGCAGTCAAGGGCAAAGACCTGGACCTGTCTCTCGGTCGTTCGCATCCCTTGCTTCACCCCATCCCCGATGGTCTTACCGTTACCGTTACCGATAACACCAAGATCAAGGTGGAAGGAATCGACAAGCAAAAAGTCGGCCAGTTTGCTGCTGAGGTTCGCGGGTATTATCCGCCCGAGCCCTACAAAGGCAAAGGTGTCCGTTATGTGGGCGAACACGTTCGTCGTAAGGAAGGTAAATCCGTCGGCAAATAATCATTCGCCATTCACTCTAACACATTTTCTATTACATGAGTACGATCAATCGCAAAGAAATCCGGCAGCGCGTTCACAAGCGCATCCGCCGCAAGGTAACTGGCACTGCCAGTCGCCCACGCCTCGCTGTGTATTTCTCCAACCAACACGTTTACGCGCAAATCATCGACGACGTCGCGCGCCGCACTTTGGTTTCCGCCTCCACCTTGGACAAGGCGTCCGAGAAGGCTCAAGCCAACGTCGAGTGCGCCCGCACGATCGGCGCCCTCATCGCCGAGCGCGCGAAGGCTGCCAACATCAGTGCCGTGGTCTTTGACCGTGGTGGTCACATCTATCATGGCAAAGTGAAAGCTCTTGCCGAAGCCGCCCGGGAAGCCGGTCTCCAATTCTAATTCGCACATTTTTTATGGTAACAGACTCTGATACTCCCGTTTCTCCCGAAACTCCCGCTGCCGATAACGCTCTCGGTCCCGTGGCCAATTCCGGTGGTTTTGATCAACGCCGTGGCGGCCCAGGTGGCTTCAACCGCGGTGGCCAAGGTGGCAACAACCGTGGCCCACGCCGCGATGACCGCCGTCCCGATGTGGATGATGGCCTCTCGGAAAAAGTGGTGTTCATCAATCGCTGCGCCAAAGTGGTGAAAGGTGGCCGTCGCTTCAGTTTCTCCGCACTCGTTGTCTGCGGTGACAAAGAAGGCAAAGTAGGCCTCGGTTTTGGTAAAGCCAAGGAGGTTTCCGATGCCATCAAAAAAGGCGGCCTTGCGGCCCGTAAGAACATGACCACCGTGACCATCGTCAATGGCACCGTGCCTCATGAGGTCTATGCGGAATTCGGCGGTGGCAAAGTGCTTCTCAAACCAGCATCTCCCGGAACGGGAATCATCGCCGGTGGCGGTGTCCGTGCCGTTTGCGAAGCCGCTGGTGTGAAAGACATCCTTGCGAAGTCGATGGGATCCTCCAATCACGCTAACGTGGTGAAAGCGACCATCAAGGCTCTCTCCGGTTTGCGCACCCGCGAAACCATCCTTAGCTCACGCGGCAAAAAAGTCGCCGCCAAAGCGATCTAACCCCACACCATCCAGTAGGACATGAAACTTCACACATTATCTCCCAATGCCGGATCCAAGCACCGCGTTAAGCGTCTTGGTTGCGGTGAAAGCTCCGGTCACGGCAAAACCTCCGGTAAAGGCAACAAAGGCCAGAAAGCCCGTTCGGGCGGCACGGTCCGTGTTGGCTTCGAAGGTGGTCAGATGCCCCTGCACCGTCGTCTGCCCAAGCGTGGCTTCAACAACTTCGATTACAAAACCAAGGTGTTCGGCGTCAACGTCGCCACTCTCGAGGAAAACTTCGACAATGGTGCTGTGATCAATGAGGAAGTGCTGCGCAGCTGCGGCATCGTCAATGGTCGTTACGACCACGTGAAAATCCTCGGTCACGGGGATCTGACCAAGAGCCTGACCCTTCAGTTTGCTCACGTCAGCGCATCGGCTCGTGAGAAGATCGAAAAAGCCGGCGGCACGATCCAGCCTGCCTGATCGCATTCTCCTCGCATCCGGAAAACAATTACGTTCCTGTGGGGAAGTGCTTGAGCACTTCCTCGCTGTGTTTCCAGTCACACGGCAACTTTTTCTTACTTTCAGTCTATGATCTCTGCATTTGCTAACACATGGCGTGTCCCAGAACTGCGCGACCGCATTCTCTTCACACTGGCGATGATCGTCATTGTGCGTCTTGGCGCTCACATCACTCTTCCCGGAGTCGATGCAGGTTTGCTCGACGAGTGGACCAAGCACATGGCGAAGGGTGATGGCGGCACGGGCAATCCTCTCACGGCCATGCTCACGGTGTTCTCGGGTGGTGCTCTGCAACAGGCGGGCATTTTCGCTCTGGGTATCATGCCTTACATCTCCGCATCGATTATGGTGCAATTGATGACCGCTGTGGTTCCCACCTTGTCGAAACTTTCGCGTGAAGAAGGCGGACGTCAGAAAATCACGCAGTATACTCGCTATCTCGCTCTGTTGATCGCCTTGGTGCAAGGCTATTTCCTGACGGCCACCCTCACTCATCCTGAGCAGTTGCGGGGACTGATGAGCGGTATTGAGCAGGTGATGAACGGACGGCAATTGGTGCCGGATCCGAGCTTTGCCTGGCATGCGCTTTCTTTGACGACGATTGTCGCGGGTACCATGTTGCTGATGTGGATTGGCGATCAGATGACCGAACGAGGCATAGGGAACGGAACTTCGATCATCATTATGGTCAACATCATTTCCGCTCTGCCCGGAGCCTTGGTTCTGGCGTGGAAAATGTTCACTACCGGTGTCGAAGCAAATCCTTTCATTGCCTTGAAGTTGGTGTTCATGCTGGCGTTCCTTGTCTTCGTGATCGCCGCTGTGATTTCCATCACGCAAGCGCAGCGCAAGATTACGGTCCAATACGCCAAACGTGTGGTCGGCAAGAAGCAATTCGGTGGGCAAACCCAGTATTTGCCCTTGAAGGTGAATTACTCTGGCGTGATGCCCATCATTTTTGTTTCCGCAGTGATCACCCTTCCTGGCATTGTTTTGCAATGGATCAGTCGTGAACCGTGGTCCATCAAAGCGCAGCAATTGGTGGGTCAAGGCTGGTTGTTCTACACATTGGGCGGCATTGGGATTTTCTTTTTCTCCTACTTCTGGGTGGCCACCATGTTCCAGCCATCGCAAATTGCCGAGGATTTGAAGCGCAATGGCGGCTACATCCCCGGAGTGCGGCCCGGCAAGCCTACGGGCGAATTCCTCGACTTTACGATGACGCGGCTCACTTTCGCCGGAGCGATTTTCCTCACAGCGATTTTCGTGCTGCCCTCTGGTGTGGCTTTCCTGATGAACATCGACAAGAATTCGCCCATCGTGCAGTTTTTCGGTGGTACTTCGTTGCTCATTTTGGTGGGTGTGGTTCTTGACGTGATGCGTCAGGTGGAAACCCACTTGCTGCAGCGCCACTATGATGGATTCCTGCGCAAAGGCAAACTCAAGGGCCGTTACGACCGACTGCAGCAAACTGGGTCTGCGGCATCGAGTTCGGTATTGATTTTCCTTTGGGTGGTGATCGCCATCTTCACGGTGGTGGGTGCGGCCGCATGGATCATCAACGGTTGATCTGCCTTTATCTCCGTATGATTGATCGGAAAAGGAGCACAGGCATTTTGCCTGTGTTTCTGTTTCGACTCACAGGCAAGGTGTCATGATCCGTTTTTTTGACCTAACCGATCTTTATGGCGAAACGTAACAAAATCCGTATCAAAGTGGGGCGTGAAATCGACCTCATGCGCACGGCGTGTCAGACGGCGTCGGCCATTTTACAGGAAGTGGCGGCATTCATTGCACCGGGGAAAACAACGCGTCAGGTCGATCAGTTTGCCGCTGATTTGATGAAGATGCGCGGCGTTCGCAGCGCGTTTCACGGCTACCGTGGATATCCGGCCTATACTTGCATTTCGCTCAACGAGGAGGTGGTGCACGGTATCGGCAATGATCGCGTCATCCAACCGGGCGACATCGTGAGTCTCGATGTGGGCATCGTGCAAAACGGTTGGATCGGTGACAATGCCCTCACAGTGGCGGTGGGGCAAATCGCCGAGGAAACCAAACGGCTTTTGGCTGCAACGGAGCAATCGTTGTATGAGGCGATCGCTCATGCGCGCGCGGGAACGAGGTTAGCGGATTTGTGCGGCGCGGTGGAGGATTATGTGAAACCGCTCGGATTCTCGGTGGTGCGCGAATTTGTAGGACACGGGGTGGGGCGCGATTTGCATGAGGAACCGCAGGTGCCCAATTATCGTCCGCAAGGCAAAACTCCGGTGCTAGAACCGGGCATGACGCTGGCCATCGAACCTATGGTAAACGCCGGCGTGCCTTACGTGAAAATCCTCGCCGATGGCTGGACGGTGATCACCGAGGACCGAAAGCCTTCCGCGCATTTCGAGCACACCGTGCTCATCACCGACGGCGATCCGGAAATTCTCACAGATAGACCGCGCACGGCTTTGCCGGAGCAGTTGGGGCTGTAGGATCCACCTGGCTGGGCGGATCCTACGGATCATGGGAAGCTCACGGTTTTTTCTGACGTGCGGATGCCTTCAGGCGCAGACCGTTGAGGGCGATGAAGCCAGTGGCGTCGTCCTGGTTGTAGGCTTCTTCCTGACCACCTTCCATGGTTGCTACGGCCTCGGAATAGAGTGAGAAGGGGGAGCGACGGCCGGCATTCATGATGTTGCCTTTGTAGAGTTTCACGCGCACTTCACCGCTGACAGTCTGTTGCGTGTTGGTGACCAGCGCTTGAATCGCCTCGCGCTCGGGCGCAAACCAAAAGCCGTTGTAGACGAGTTGTGCGTATTTGGGGATCAACGAATCGCGCATGAACATCGCTTCACGGTCCATCGTAAGAGCTTCCAAATCGCGGTGGGCAGCGAGCAAAATGGCTCCGCCGGGCGTTTCATACACACCGCGCGATTTCATGCCGACAAAGCGGTTTTCCACGATATCCACGCGACCGACGCCGTGTCTCCCACCGAGGAAATTCAGCACGCGCATGATACCGTAGGGTGTGAAGAGCGTGAAGCCATCTCGCTCGCCGGTGGGCGTGGCGTCTTTCAACTCGGCGATGATACCGGCCAATCCTTCGCAGCGCAGACCGATGGCGTCGCCTTTTTCAAACAAGATTTCCACATACTCGGCCTTGTCGGGAGCATCCTCCGGCGAGGTGGAAAGCACATACATTTCGCGATCCGCAGGCGTAGTGGCGTCATACCACGGGTCTTCCAGCATGCCGGCCTCGAAGGATATGTGGAGTAAATTACGATCCATCGAGTAGGGCTTTTTCATCGATGCCTTGATGGGAATGTTGTTGGCCTCGGCGTAGGCGATCATTTCCGCACGACCGGGAAAGTCCTTGCGGAACGAAGCATCGCGCCACGGGGCGATGCACTTGATGTTCGGTGCGAGCGATGCCATCGACAGCTCGAAGCGCACTTGGTCATTGCCCTTACCTGTCGCGCCGTGAGCGATGGCATCCGCGCCTTCGGCCAGAGCGCAATCGATCATGCCCTTGGCAATGCAAGGACGGGCGATTGAAGTGCCCAGCATGTAGCGGCCTTCATAAATGGCGCCTGCCTGGATCATCGGGAAAATGTAATCGCGGGCAAATTCTTCTTTCAGGTCGCCGATGAAGCACTTGCTCGCGCCAGTGGTGAGGGCCTTTTGCTCCAAGCCATCGAGTTCCTCCGCTTGTCCCACGTCCGCGCAATACGCGATAATTTCCGCGTTGTATTTTGCCTTGAGCCATTTGAGAAGAACCGAGGTATCAAGACCTCCCGAGTATGCGACGACGATTTTCATAGTGGAAAAAATAGGAACGCAGGAAGCAAGCAGTTCTTTTGCTCTGTGGCAAGGGGGAAAAGAGCTTCGCCCTCATGTTCGCAAGAGTGATTTTAATCGGAAGTGCGAAAGTGACGAAAAATCAGGCTTTTTGCGCTCGACAAGACCTGTTGAGTCCCTAGCGTGATGGTTCAACCTTAATTTAACTAATGAAGTCACTCCCTATTTCCGGCGCGCTCATGCTCGCTACTTCCATGCTGTTGAACGCTCAAGACGCGCCTGCGGCTCCCGCAGCTCCAGCTCCGGCCCCTGCAGTGCCAGCCGCTCCTGCTATGGCACCAGAACAAGTGAAAAAAAATACCTCCTACGGTTTTGGTTTTCAGAACGGTCGTCAATTCGCCCAGCAAGTAGGCCGTTTCGGCATCAGTGCGGCGGACATTGATAGCGCGGAGTTTGTCAAAGGATTCATGAGTGCGATGGCGGGCAAAGAACCGGAAGTGGCCGAGAAGGACATTCAGACGGCCATGATGGCATTGCAAGCGTTGATGGAAACCCGCGAAAAGCAACTGGCCACCAAGAACCTCGAGGCTGGCAAGGCGTTTCTTGCAGAAAACGGTAAGCGCAAGGAAGTCACCACCACCAAGAGCGGCTTGCAATACGAAGTGCTGGCCAAAGGTGGCGAGAAAAAATACGAACCCGCGAAAGAAGGTGCAGAAGACAACAAGCAGTTTCTTGTGAACTATCGCGGCACCTTGATCGATGGCACGGAGTTCGACAAATCGCCCGACGGCAAACCCGTTCCGATGACGCTGCAAGTGATTCCTGGCTTCAAAGAAGCGATCACCACCATGCCCATCGGCGCGAAGTGGAAATTGTTCATTCCTGCCGATCTCGCCTACGGTGAACAACGCGGCAGTGCCGAACTGGGACCCAACAGCACCTTGATTTTCGAACTGGAGCTCGTCGGCATTGAAGACGCTCCACCCCCAGCTCCTGGTGGATTCCCGATGCCTGCGCCACAGGGCGAGTAATCGCACGATCTTTTGCAAAGCCTCCGCATGATTTCATGCGGGGGTTTTTTTGTCCATTGCTGCTGATGCAATTTGCTGTATGCTTCGCTGTTACGTCATCAATCCATGAAAATCGCCACCTTGTTTCTGTCTCTCGGTTTCTGTTCTCTGTCATCGCCGTTGTGGGCAAAGTCAGAGGATGTCCAGCAGCCACCCAGTCGTGAAAAACGCATGGGCATGATCGACCCCGCGGCCTTTGGTTTCGGGCAGTCGGGCTTTGTCGCGGATGTGACGATCGTGGATACGCAGGACTTTGAAAATCAGCCGGGTGGTCTTCATTTCATGGAGTTGCGCACCATAGCTCCCATTGCGGCGAAGAAGTGGGGCGATTTTCTCGTAGCGGGATCCATCGGCTACGCTCTCACGGATGTGGATTTCCAGGGATTTGGCGGCTTGCAGGAGGAAATGCTGCATACGTTAGAAGCGCAGATCACGGTGTTATGGAGGCCAAAAAATACTCCCTGGTCGGCGCTTGGATTTGTCACGCCGGGGCTGGGCACGGATTTTCGTGGCATCTCCATGGATGATATTGAGTTCACGGGGTTGGGGCTGATCAACTATCGTATCCAAGAAAATCTCAGCCTGGCTGGTGGGGTATTTGGCCGTTATGCTGCGGATGACAACATGATGGTGCCGGCACTGGGTTTCATTTGGAAGAGTGAGCCTTTCATCGTGCAATTGACGCCGCCATTTGCAGTCATCGGATGGCAGGCTTCGGAGCGACTGACTTTCAGCCTCAGTGCCTACCCTAGCGGCGGGGCTTGGGACCTTGACGATTCGGCAGTCAATCGCGTCAACATCAATGGCTGGCAGGCTGCGGCATCGGTAATCTATCAACTTAGTGATCATCTGGCTCTCTCTCTGCGCGGTGGCTGCAACATCTCGGGAGAAGTGGAATTGCAGGACGAAAATCATCGCGTGATTGAAGAAGAGGATCTGGAAACGGCTCCCTTCAGCGCGATCAATCTGCGTTATTCGTTTTAACGAGAGCTATACCGATGAGGCGAACTTTCCCTAATTGAACACAATTTCTGCTTTCATGCCGCGCCACTTTGCGGTGAAATCTTCCTCCGCACATGAGCAATCCGTTTCGAGAAGATTTGGTATCGCGCACCCGCCCCGAGCCCTGCACGGTGGTGATTTTTGGTGCCACCGGAGATTTGACCCACCGCAAATTGGTGCCAGCCCTTTATAACTTGGCTCTCGATGGAGAGCTTCCACCAGGAGTGAAGATCATCGGTTTCGCTAGACGCGAAAAATCTGATGAAGTCTTCCGCCGGGGGTTGGAAGAGTTGAACCGCAAGGTCTCGCGCAACGGGCACGACGACGAGGTCTGGGCTTCTTTTGCTCCGAACATTCATTACCACCAGAGCGAATTCACGGATGCCGATGGTTATCGCCGTCTAGCGGAAACCTTGGATGAGATCGACCGTGATCGCGGCGGCAAGGGCAATCGGTTGTTTTACATCGCCAGCGCTCCGGAGTTTTTTGATGATATCCTTTCGCAGTTGAAACTGTCGGGTCTCAATCAGGCGAAGGATGGTTGCTGGTCTCGTGTGATTGTCGAAAAACCCTTCGGCACCGATCTTAAAACCGCGCAGCATTTGAATCGCGTGGTAAATCAGACCTTCCATGAGCGCGACACCTATCGCATCGATCACTACCTTGGCAAAGAAACCGCACAAAACCTGATGGTGCTGCGTTTTGCCAATGCCATTTTCGAGCCTCTTTGGAATAGCCGTTACATCGAACAAGTGCAGATCACTTGTTCGGAAAATCTCGGCATGGAAGGCGGACGCGGTGGCTACTATGACAAGTCTGGCGCCTTGCGCGACATGGTGCAAAACCATCTCTTGCAATTGCTCAGTCTCGTGGCCATGGAACCACCCACTGATCTCAGTGCCGATGGTGTGCGCGATGAAAAAGTCAAAGTCATCCGCTCGCTGCGCAAGTGGGATACTCCGGAAAAAGTCGCTGCCAATGTGGTGCGCGCGCAATATACCAAGGGCAGCGTCAGCGGCAAGGTGGTGCCGGGCTATCGCGAGGAAGATCGTGTCGACCCCGAATCGATGACGGAATCGTATGTCGCTCTGCGCTTGATGATCGATACTTGGCGCTGGAGCGGCGTGCCGTTCTATATCCGCGTGGGCAAACAATTGCCGAAAAAAGCTACGGAAATTTCCGTGCATTTCAAGTCGCCGCCCGGCGTGTTGTTCAACACGGCGTCGATGAATGCCACCGGCGGCAATGTATTGGCGATCCGCATTCAGCCAGACGAGGGAATTTCCCTGCGCATGATCTCAAAGATTCCCGGTACGAGTTTACGACTTGAGCCAGTGAAGATGGACTTCCAATATAGCACCAGTTTCGGCAAGGCCAGCCCTGAGGCCTATGAGCGGTTGTTGTTGGACGCCATCGCTGGTGATGCGACGTTGTTCGCGCGCCGCGATGAAGTGGAGGAAGCGTGGAAATTCATCGATTGCATCGAACAGGCCTGGCATCAAAGCGGAACCGCCGTTCCCATGGCGGAATACGTCGCCGGCACCTGGGGTCCGAAGGAGGCTGACGATCTGCTGCATGAGGATGGCAATCATTGGCGCAGAATCTAACGAAGGATCTCATGAATACTTTTACGATGGATCCTGAGCTTGGCCAGGAAGTGACTGTGGAAAACATTCACAAGGAGTTGCGGCAACTGTGGGCGCAGGATGAGGCTCGCACGAACGCCTGCCTGATCAATCTTTGCGTATATTCGGAGCAACACGGATCATTGCACAGGAATTCCGCCATCGTGCGAGAACTAACGCGTGAGCACGCCTGCCGCGCGCTCTTGGTCGAAATGAATCGCGATGTCAAGGAGGCCTCGATCCGCGCTTGGATCACCGCCCACTGCCATCTCAGCGGTGGCAAAAAATCCGTATGCTGTGAGCAGATTTCATTTTCTCTCACAGGTGTCTCAAAGGGTCGCTTGCGCAATACCGTTTTCGCCCATCTTACGAGTGACCTTCCCCTGATCCTCTGGTGGCAGGGTGAGCTTTCTTCTATTTTCGAGGAACGGCTCTATTCGGTCATCGATCGGTTTGTTTTCGACAGCAGCGATTGGAAAAATCCGTTGGTGTCGTTCCGTGTGATCGAAGATGCGATTTCCTCTGGTCGCGTGCTGGTGGTGCAGGACCTCGCGTGGACCCGTACCTACCACTTCCGTTTGGCGGTGGCATCGATGTTCGATGATCCGCTCGCGCAACAGGCTCTGCCGCATGTGGATGAGGTGCGGATCACCTATCATCCAGGGTATCGCAATTCCGCCCTGCAACTGCTGGCTTGGATGGCGACTCAGGCCGGTTGGAGACAGGGCATGGAGCTACAACTCGCAGTGGCCAAACAACACGGCAACAAACAGGGGATTTCCTTGGAGCGTAAAACCGGCGAACCGGTCAAGGTGACCTTAGTGGCCGATGAGACATCGGCTCCTTTGGGTGCCTTGTGCATTCGGGGCGGCGGATTGGAAATTCTCATCGAGCGCGCAGCAGCGGCTTCCCATCTCCACATGCGTTTGAGTTTGGGGGATCATGTCACGGATTCGCTCGCTCCGGCGGGTAGAGATGATTGCGGAACTCTGATCGGCGACCAACTCGCACGCGGTGGGAAAAATTCTCTGTATCTCAAAATCCTGCCTATGTTTTTGAATCTGCTGGAAACGTGAGCAGGGTAATCCCAGGTCCGTTTCGTGTTTGCTTGCTTGCTCGGTTAACTTTGTTACAGTCATAAAACGATGTGGGACATGCTCGATCATGCGTTTTTTCAAAGGGCTCTGGCGGCGGCGGCACTGGTCGGCTTTACGAACGGGTTTTTTAGCGGGTTTGTGATCCTGCGACGCACGGCACTCTCGGTGAGCGCTCTGTCCCACACGATGTTGCCGGGGATCGCGGTGGCGATCATGATTACCGGAGCGCTGACGCAGCTCAATGCGTTTCTCGGAGCTCTGATCGCGGCATTGATCGTGGGTTTGGGGTCGGTGGCGATCTCGCGAGGCAACCGCGTTGCTCAGGGCACGGCCTTGGCCGTACTTTATACGTCTGCCTTCGCCGGAGGCGTTGCCTTGCTGCCGCGCTTAGGCGTGCGTCAGGAATTGGAGCATTGGCTGTTCGGTGACATCAACGCGGTATCCAACGCGGATCTCTGGACCGTGTTCGGCATCGGCGTCCTGACCCTCGTGCTAGCCAATCTTTTCATGCGTCCCATTCTGGTGGCATTGTTCGAACCGAACGTCGCCGCGGCGCAGGGAGTGCCGGTGCGTTTCGTGCAGTATCTGCTGTTTGCTTTGATGGTCATGTCTTTGGTGGCATCGCTGCAGGCTGTGGGATGCGTCTTATCGGTGGGTCTTTTGGTGACACCGGCAGCGACAATCTCACTCTTTACCGATCGTACTTCGGCATTGTTCTGGGGCGGTGGTGTGCTGGGGGCGGTGGGGGCGGTGATGGCAGTGATCATTTCCGTGCCTCTTCATCTGACTTCGGGTCCTGCCATCGTGATGGTGCTTGGCCTGCTATTTTTGTTAGGCTGGTTGTTCAGCCCCAAGTATGGAGTGTTGCTGCGGCGGCGCGTGGTTTGAATTACCCGGCGTGGAGCAGTCCGCGCACGAGACAGGTGCGGAGGATGCGCCAGAGAGCACCCAGCAGCATCAGGAGTCCGATGGCTCCGATGCCGTAGCCGATGCAGCGAATGGTTTTGCCTGGCTGTGTGATGTGCAGGATGTTTTCTCGCGAGGAGAGGAATTTGTTGATCTGGCGGGCTCGCTGTTGGTGATCGGCGGAATTGCTGGTCCAGACTTGGTTCAGCGGAATGATGCCGTCATGAGTGTGAAGCTGCACTTGATAGGTGGTGCTGGATCTATTTTTCCTCGAGCTTGATTTGCGGCGATTCTCCACCTCAGCGGATTTAAGTATGCTGAGCGGAAATTCCTTTATCGTTTTCGTTTGGCCGAAAAGGTTGACTTGCTCAATGCGGCAATGGTTTACATCGCGTTGGCAATGGAGTGTAGTATCGCGACCCAAAAACCATGCCATGGCGCTTCCTGCGCAAGTGAATACCATGCCGATAATGAGCAGGGACAGGAAACCCATGCGTTTGTTGTTACGAGTGATCATCGTGTCAGCAAGACAGTGATGGAGTGGCGCGCTCGATAACAGCGTTGGCGCGCAGCTTGGTTGCGAGCTCACGCAGGATGTGTTGTTTTTTTTCACGGATGATACGCGCGCGGATTTCCGGAGTTTTTTCTTCGCAACTGAGAATGACGGCAGGTTTGATTTCCAGCGGATACACCAAATGCAAGGCGTTGTCGTGACTGATGATCGGACTGATCTCCTTTTCGCGCAGCGAGAACAAAATGGCCTCAAAGGGGTGGAGAATGCGCTCCATGGTGATCCAGTCGAGATCGATGTCCTTGTGGTGTTTTTCGGTATGCTCGCGGGCGAGGGTTGCGAAATCCGCTCCAGCGATCACTTGCTGCCGAAGTGCCTGTAGCTCGCTATAAGTTTGCCAAGGATGGGCGTGATCCGGAAACCGCAGCAGATGCAGCGCATGCACGGCGGGGGCTTGGAAAAATTCCTGTCGGTGTTCGCGGTAGTATTCTTCGATTTCCTGCTCCGTGGGTTCGCGGATGTCGTCAAAGAGTTCATTGGTGAAACATTCCATGCGCAAGGCCGCGCTGGTTTCCTGATGGATTTGCGCGTGGTGTTTTTCGATAAGTTCCCACGACGCACCGCTCTCGCGCCACTGGCGCAGGGCGTTTTCCATGGCATCCTTGACCCGTGTCTCGTCGAGTTTGGGATGGCGTTTTTCCGCTTCTTGGGCGAGCAGGATTCCATCAATGACTTCCTCTTCCGCTTGGGCGAAAAATTCCTCGTCGCGCTCGCAGCAGGACACGTCGGCAAGCATTTCAGCTTGGGTCTTGATGCGTTGGAAAGCGTCCTCGATCAACGATGGATCCACGGGTTCCTGATTGATGATGAGCATGGCTGCGTGGTTTTTTCGATCAATGACTACGGTGGATGAGCGGACTAAAAGCAGGTGTCAGGAAACGATGGTTCATGTCCGAGATGGATTCGCTTGATGAAAAAATCATCGAGGAGCAGGACAGTAAAAATTCATCTTGCGGACGTGAGTCCGCGCTCCATGGCAGGGTAAAGTGAAGGTGCTGTCATGTCAGTGCGTGCCCTGAGCTTCTCCGGAGGCGTTGCCGAGCGAGGCGAGTTCTGGCGGCAGGAATTTTTTGAAGCGGTTTTTATCAATGGCTTTCATGTAGGCTTCCTGTGGCGAAATGATTCCCTCGCGCAATTTCGACCAGATCGACTCATCCATGAATTGCATGCCCTCGCTCTTGCCGCCGGTAATGACGTCGTTGAGCTTTTGTGTAGCACCTTCGCGGATGATCGCGGAAACGGCGGGAGTGGCGAACATGATTTCATGAACGGCAGTTCTTCCGGGTTTATCGCTGCGGCGGCAGAGCAATTGCGCGAGAACTCCTCGCAAAGAAGCGGCAAGCATGGTGCGCACCTGCGATTGTTGGTCGGCCGGGAATACGTCGATGATCCGGTCCACGGTTTTGCGCGCGTTGTTGGTGTGCAGGGTGCCGAACACAAGCAGACCAGTCTCCGCGGCGGTGAGCGCGAGAGAGATGGTTTCCAGGTCCCGCATCTCACCGACGAGCACAATATCGGCATCCTCACGCAGAGCGGCGCGCAGTCCATCGGCGAACGAGGGAGTCTGGATCGGCACCTCGCGCTGTGTCAGGATCGAGCGCTTGTTGCGATGCACGAATTCGATCGGTTCCTCGATGGTGATGATGTGACGAGCGAAGTTGGTGTTGATGTAGTCGAGCAAGGCCGCGAGTGTGGTCGATTTGCCCGAGCCGGTGGGGCCTGTTACTAGGACGAGGCCGGAACGCATGTGGCCGAATTCCTTGACCACCGCGGGCACGCCCAGGGATTCGAGCGACATGATTTCGGTGGGGATCAGACGGAACACGGCGGCTAGGCCGTTTTTCTGTTTTAGATAGTTGCAGCGGAAACGTGATGCCTCATCCATCGCATAGGCGAAGTCGAGGTCGCCGCTCTTGAGGTATTTCTCAAAAGCCTTCGGATCGCAGATCTCTGCCAGCAGCGAGCGGAAGTCGTCACCAGAAAGAACCGGTTGATCGGGAATCGCATGTATGCCGCCGTGTACGCGGATTTTGGGAGGCTGTCCTTCGGAAAGGTGAAGGTCGGAGCCTTTGGATTCGACCAGATATTGGAATAAGGCATCGATGCGGGCCATGAGTCAAAAAAGTAGATGGGTGGGATAAAATAAAATGAGTTGTAAAACTGTTAGGATTGGAAGAACGCGCGCATTTGGATCTTGTCTTCCGCTCGAAAAAGACATTCTTGCGGTGTGATGACGCCTTGGATGTAAAGGCGTCGCAGCGATTCATCCATGGTGATCATGCCGACGTTCTTACCGGTTTGCATGACGCCGGGAAGCATGAAGGTTTTGCCCTCGCGGATGCAGTTCGCCACGGCTGGAGTGTTGACAAGAAGTTCAAGAGCCAGCACGCGTCCAGTGCCGTCGGCCTTGGGGACGAGCTGCTGAGAGAGAATCCCGCGCAGGGATTCGGACACCATGATGCGGATCTGATCGCGCTGATCGGTCGGGAAAACGTCTAGAATCCGGTCCAGCGTGCGCGGAGCATTGCCGGTATGCAAGGTGCCCAATACCAAGTGACCGGTTTCCGCCGCGGTCAATGCCAACTGAATCGTTTCCAAGTCGCGCATTTCCCCGACCATGATGACATCGGGGTCTTCCCGCAGCGCTCCACGCAACGCCTTGGCAAAGGACTCGGTGTGCGAGTGAACCTCGCGTTGATTGACGTGGCAGCTTTGGGAATCGAAAACATATTCGATCGGATCCTCCAAGGTGAGGATGTGATCTTCGCGATCGCGATTGATGAAGTCGATCAGCGCGGCCAGTGTGGTGGATTTCCCGGATCCTACCGAGCCCGTGACGAGCACCAGACCGTTGTGATAGCGGGTGAGGGGAACTATGTGGTCGATGGGCAAGCCGATGTCCTGGATACTGCGGATGTTCGTGCTGATGATGCGGAAGACGATATCCAGCCCGAGTCGTTGGCGAACGACGGAAGCGCGGAAACGACCTTCGCCGTTGTCATAGGCGAAATCCACATCGCCTCTTTCGTCGAGGCGTTTCCATTCCGCTTCGCCGAGGAAAGATTTGGCCAATTGCATGGCTTGATCCTCGGTGAGTGGCGGATGATCTTCCCAGATCGGCTGCAGTTGACCATTTCTCCGCCAAGCGGGTGGAAACGAGGTGGCGAGGTGCACATCGGAGCAGCCATATTCCTGGCCGAGGCGGAGGTATTGGTCAACGTGATCGAGAACAGTGTGAGACATGGAATTTTTGTAGGGTTTGATGGGAAAAAATCAATCGGAGAAATGGCGTGTTTCTTTCGCCCGGGGGGCAAGGGTGTTTCGTGACAAATATCGTTTTTGAAATTCGTTCCAAAGCCAGGTTTTGATGGCCGGTTTGGCCAAGGAGAAGGCGGTCGCGAGAGCCAGACCAAACAGGCCTTTGCGTGCGGGTGCCACACCCTGTGATGCGGGTGTTTTTTTTCGGAACCATGCGCTGGCGACGAGACCCAATGTAGTTGAAGCGGCAAACCACAGAGTCCGGTTACCGCGAATGTGGTCGCTCAGACGAGTGGGCAGATCGATGCGACGACGCACGAGCTGCCATTGATCGGCCACGGCGCGACGGGCGAGATCGTTGCGGCGGATCAGCGCTTCGAGTTCGGCGTTTTGAGGCTTTGCATCCATAGACGGTCTTTATGAAATTCTTCGCATGTGAGCGGGAAAGCGGGTGGTTGGGGACGTTTTAGCAGGGCCACCATCCGCCATGCGAGCAAAGCATGCACAAGCCCGAAGCCCATGGCGTAGGTCCACCAAGGTGCTCGCGTCATGTGATGCAGCCATCCGATCAGACCTGCCATGAAGAAAAACCATCCCAGCGTGGCAAAGGCGATCATCATCGCGGTATGACGGGTTCTTTCCGCGACCGCGCGAAACGCGTCCTTGGATTCAAGACGGATGAGTTCCATTCGCGACGCGACAAATTCCGCCAAGGCGGATTGCCAATCACTCCCAGCGGCTGTTGGTTCTGCCGGGTTTGGAGATTTTTCGCTCATGCCATGTAGCTTAACGGCGAGCGATCAGACCGATCAGAAAACCAATGCCGAGAGCCCCCAGCACGCATTTGGTAGGATTCTGGCGAACATAATCCTCCGCAGTGCTGTGCACCTCGCGCGCGCGGGCGCGGGTGTCGGTCCATTGTTCTTGGGCGATTTCGCGGAAATGCGCGGCGCGCTCGGTGGCACTTGCTTTCAATGCCTGGGCTTTCTCCGTGGTGAGATCGCGGAATTGCGAGGCGCTCTCCAGAGCCTTTTCTTTCAGGGCGCCCGCCTGACCGGCGAGATCTTTGATTTTACCTTCCGCCGCTACTCGCAGGTCGTGCGCGGCCTGGGAAACTGACGGCGTCGGAGTGAAACCAGCCTGAGGATCGAGGCTGCCGGCATTGCTTGAATAAGATTCGCTCATGATCGGAAATGATACGTTTGTTGAATGTTTGTCAAAGAGAAGACTGGCATGAATCAGAGCGAATGGCAAGGCACACTTTTCCCTCGGAAATGCGATTTTTCTCGACCTGCTGCAAGCTCTCCGATTGGCTCTCTCACCGTGATGAACAACATTTTCGCAATCATTTTTGGCCTCATGTGTGGCGCCTCGGCCGCGATCCACCCCTGTTATGTGGGAACTCGCACGGATCGCAACAGCAAGGGAATCTATCTGGTGGATTTCGACGACGCCAAAGGCTCGCTTAGCAACCTGCGACTTGCGGCGGCCTACAAGGACCCAGGTTTCTTGTGCATTCATCCGCAGAAAAAGCTGCTCTATTCCATCGGCGCACGTCCCGATGGCACCGGAACTCTGGCGACATTCGCGATCGGGAAAAATCTCATGCTCACTTTGCTCGGTGATGTTTCTTCCGGAGGCAAAGGTCCTTGCCATCTCGCCATCGATCCTCTCGCCAGCATCATGGCGGTGGCGAATTATGGCGATGGCAGCACGGCTTCTTTTTTGCTGGATGCGAAGGGGCTCCCTTCCGAAGCAGTGACTGTGGTGAAGCATCAGGGCAGGAGCGTGCATCCGCAGCGCCAAACGGCCCCGCACGCCCACGGCGTGTATTTTGTGGGGGAGCACCTGCTGGTGCCGGATCTGGGACTGGACCAGACACTCGTTTACAGCTTCGACAAACGCACGGCAACTATTGCCACCGTAGAACCTGCTTTTTCCCAATCCGCTCCTGGCGATGGGCCTCGGCATTTGGCAATTCACCCGACGAAGCCATGGGTCTACGTTGTCAATGAGCTTAGCAATACGGTCACCCACTTCACCCGCAGCGGTGGTTCGCTCACGGCGCAGAAGTCGCTCTCCACTCTGCCTGCGACATTTCAAGGCGTCAATACCACCGCGGAAATCGAGATCCATCCGAACGGGCGTTTTCTCTATGCCTCCAATCGTGGGCATCAATCGATCGCCGCTTTCGCCATCGATCAGGCAACCGGCGCCCTGACGGAATTGGGACAAACCGTGGCCGATGTCAAAACTCCGCGGCATTTCACCATCGCACCCGGCGGTGCCTACCTGATTGTCGCAGGTCAGGATTCCGATAACCTCGACGTCTTGGCCATCGATCCGCAGTCTGGGAAACTTTCTCGCAACGGCATGACGCTTGCAGCACCCTCACCGATTTGTTTGCTTTTTGCCAAACCTTGACAGCAGGAAGGAAATTTTTTCGAAAAATCCTCGATTCGATAAGGAATTTTCGATCAAACATTCGTTCCACTGCAATTCTTCTTTGATTTTTTTTCCGCATCTCTGCATAATTTCTCTCCACTATGGCTATCAAACCAGCACTCGGTAAAGGTCTCGGCGCTCTCATCAAAAAACAAGCGAACGCCTCTTCTGTGCCGGAGGCCACCATTTCTCCCGATGAGCGCAAGCTCGTGCGCGATGTGCCCTTGACTCAGGTGGTACCCAGCCCACTGCAGCCGCGAAAGCATTTCGTGGAGGCACCTTTGGATGAATTGATGGAGTCGATCCGCCAGCATGGTATCATTCAGCCTCTGATTGTCCGCCGAGTGGGGGAATCGCTGGAGTTGATCGCCGGTGAACGTCGTTGGCGGGCTTCCACAAAACTCGGCCTTGCCACGGTTCCTGTCATTGAGCGTCAGGCATCGGACCGCGATGTGTTGGAAATGGCACTGATTGAGAACCTGCAGCGTCAGGATCTCAACCCGATGGAAGAAGCGGCCGGCTACGTGCGTCTCGCAAAGGAATACGCACTCAAACAAGAGGAGATTGCCAGTCGTGTGGGCAAGTCCCGCGCCAGCGTCGCGAATGCGATGCGGCTGCTGGATCTGCATGATGATGTGCAATTGCAAGTTGCTCAGGGGCGCATCAGCGTCGGACATGCCAAGGCGTTGCTGTCGTTGAAGGATCAGGCATCGCAATTGCTCGCGGCGGATCAGGTATTGCGCAAGTCGCTCACGGTTCGTGCGACGGAAAAAATTGTTCATGATTTCCTCAATCCTCCTGTCCTCAAAAAAAAGAACGGCACATCCGCCGCGACCACTCATGGGGAGATGGAATCCCATGTGCGCGATCTGGAGGACCGCTTGCGCACGCTCTTCGCCACTCAGGTGCAGATCTCCCATACGCCGAAAAAAGGGCGTATCGAGATCGAATATTACGGCAACGATGATTTGCAGCGCATTCTCGAATTGTTAGGCGTGGATGAGTGAGACTGCCCCATGAGCAAAGTGATGAGAGTTTTGTTTTGTTTGCTAGTGCTGGCGCCCATTTCCTGCCAGAAAAAATCCCATGCTGGTCCTCCCGTTGCGGTGACCGTGAGTCATCGCGACGCGCCAGATTGGCAGCGCTTCGCCGATCTCGGCTATGAAGTCATCCGAGAATATCCCCACGATACCGGTGCCTATACGCAGGGCTTGCTATGGTTTCAAGACCACTGGATCGAGGGCACCGGAGGAAATGGTCAAACCAGCATCCGGCGTGTGGAAAAGGAGACTGGGCGCATGGTGCTGAAAAAAGACCTCGCTGCCGAATTCTTCGGCGAGGGCCTCACCGAGCTGAATGGCAAACTCTATCAGCTCACCTGGAAAAACCAGACCGGATTCGTGTATGACGCCAAGACGTTCCAGTGGCAGAAAAATTTCGGCTATACCGGAGAAGGCTGGGGCCTCACTACCGATGGACAACATCTCATCATGAGCAATGGCAGCGATCGTCTGCGTTTTCTAGACCCTAACACATTTCGCGTGATGAAAGAAATCGCCGTTCGCCACAAGGGGAAGGCGATCAGCCAACTCAATGAGCTCGAATTCATCGAAGGGGAAATTTTCGCCAACATCTGGTTCCGCGATGAAATCGTGCGAATCAACCCCGCTGATGGCAATGTGCTCGGCGTGCTCGACCTCAGTGGCATCGATGCCAAACAAACCCGCAAGGAGCCGGACTTCGTCCTCAACGGTATCGCTTACGATGCCACCACGAGGGATCTCTTCGTCACTGGCAAATGCTGGCCTAAGATCTATCAGATCCGTCTCGTGGGGAAGAAGTGAATCTTGTTCGACTGGAAATCCTTCCGGCAGCTACCATTGAATCGCCGCGGCGGCCCAGGTGAGCCCGGCGCCGAAAACTACCAGCACGATGTTGTCACCGCGCTTGAAAGCACCGCTGCGATGTGCTTCGTCGAGGGCAATCGCCACAGCAGCCGCCGAGGTGTTGCCGTAGTGATGAAGGTTGACAAACACTTTTTCGTTAGGCACGGAAAGGCGGTCGGCAATGGCATCGATGATACGAAGGTTGGCCTGATGCGGGATCACACAGGCAATATCGGATGGTTGCAGTCCGGCGCGCGTGATGACTGTCTCCGCGGCGTTTTTCATGCGCGTTACGGCATGCTTGAATACCTCCTTGCCCAACATGGCTAGGGTAGCGAGATGTTCATCGGCATTCTCAGGAGTGATGGGTTGCGCTGATCCTCCTCCGGGGATGTTGAGCAGGTGCGTAAGCGAGCCATCGGTGCCGAGATCCATGGCAAGAATCCGTCCCTCGCCGTCATGCGCTTTGCGCAATACCGCGGCTCCAGCGCCGTCGCCAAACA
>JBJOMZ010000012.1:0-35744 GCA_046052105.1 Verrucomicrobiota bacterium
CTGAATTTTTTATCACGGGAAACTGGAAACCACGGATTTTCCGCATTTTTCGCTTCTGTAAATTCTGAAAAATTCTGAAATTCTGTTCGATTGGGCTGAAATAACGAGTGAGAGTTCGTAACTATGAATTGTCAAAAGTCGTTAGATCGTATCCATTTCCCTCGCTTGATCGCCCTGTCTGTCAGTCATGATTTTATGGCTTTTCATTCGACCCGAGGAGGAATAGTTTTTTGTCGTAGCTGATGAAAAAACCCCTCTCTGCGATCGGAATCGTACTGGTGACGATGCTCTGCACGCAAGTCCTTGAGGCCGCGCCTCCGGGAGAGGGCTGGGTGCTGGGTTGGAGCGATGAATTTAGTGGCACTTCGCTCAATACAACGAATTGGACCGTAGGCACAGGAAACCGACGAGATGCCGTCAACACCGCGAACGCCCTGAGTCTTCAGGATGGTTATCTGAGAATCAAAACTTATACCGAGGGAGGCACGCATTACACGGGATGGATTGGCTCGCAGGGCAAATATGAAAATTGTTTCGGTTACTGGGAGGCTCGTGTCCGATACAATTCCTCTGCGGGCATGTGGTCGGCATTCTGGTTGCAACCGTATGGCATCAACAACATCGGCGATCCTGCTGGCAATGGCACGGAAATTGACATTGCCGAGCACCGGAGCCGCGACGCCGCGGGAGCCAATCTTACCAATCAATTGGCCATCAATGTGCACTGGGATGGCTACGGCACGAGTCACAAATCCGTAGGCACCACCGTCGGCAATCCCGGTGCCAATGCATCAAGTTTGCAGGGAAATTTTCACACCTACGGCTTGCTTTGGGAATCCGGTCGATACCGTTTTTACATCGACGGCGTGGAGGTTTGGACCACCACAGCGGCCATCTCCCAAGTGAGACAATGGATTTATCTAACAAGTGAAGTCGATAACGGCGCCTGGGCTGGCTCCACGCCCACGAGTTACGGGGATCGCACCACGACCACGACCTACCAGGACATCGATTACGTTCGCTTCTATCAGCGTGCTGAACAAATCGTGAATCCCAACTTCGCCACCCGCATGGGACCATGGCGGCAAATCGGGACCGCCAGTTGGTCGGGAACGGGTGGCCGCAGCGCCACGCCCGGCGCCCGACTGAATCCCTCGAACACTTCCGGCGGACGTATCGCACAAAAAGTTGCGGGCTTGTTGCCCAATTCTCCCTACATCGTTCGCGGTTGGGGGAATGTAGGAAGTCGGAGTTGGCCCGATGTCCGGATCGGCGCGCGCGAATACGGAGGCAATGAAACCTACACATCCATCTGGAGCAATGGTTTCTCAGCAGGCGAGAAGGTGTTTGTGACAGGATCATCGAACAGCACGGCGGATATCTTCGCCTGGGTGCCCACGCAATATGGTGACTGCTATGTCGATGATATCGAGATACGACGCGCCGGGCGTCTCACCAACGGCGGCTTCGAGTCAGGCGACAGCAGTCACTGGG
Source organism: Verrucomicrobiota bacterium (assembly GCA_046052105.1). Lineage (GTDB taxonomy): Bacteria > Verrucomicrobiota > Verrucomicrobiia > Verrucomicrobiales > Akkermansiaceae > UBA956. Next base: position 1,495 of record JBJOMZ010000012.1, read on the forward strand.
CGCCCTACGGGGATGCTCTGGTGCAAAGTTGGGGTGGAGTCTATCGACGCAGTGGCAATTGCGCGTTACGCTTGAATATGAATGCCGCGGCGCGCGGTGCGGAGCAGACGATTTACGGACTCAAACCATCCACCACCTACACACTCAGCGCCTGGGTGAGAGGCAATGGCCAGCCCGTTCGGCTTGGCGTGAAAAATCACGGAGGCACCGAATCGAACGCATCGGTAACCGCTTCAGGGGGAAACTGGGCCATGGGCAGCCATCGCTTTACTACAGGAGCTTCGAGCCGTTCGGCAACGATCTATGCATACGCCGCTGCGGGTAGCAGTATCGCCGCCGTCGATATCGACGATTTTCTCCTACTCGAATCACTCCCTGCAGCCTGGACCTCGGCTAAGATCGGCACGGGTTACCCCGGCGAAGCGGGCAGTTCGGACGGTCGCCTCGTGCTCCGGGGATCCGGCAACACTCTGGTCACGGCATCGGATGGCCTGCAATTCATCCACCAGCCGATGACGGATGATGGCAGGGTAACGGTGAAACTCAATAGCTTTGAAGCCGCATCCGCCCGCGCCAAGGCGGGTTTGATGCTGAGAGCTTCCACGGCGGCGGATGCTCCATTCGCCATGGTCCACTGGATGCCGGAAGGTCAGTGCGAGTTCATCTGGAGAAAAAGCAAAGCGAATGTCGCCAGCTACCTATGGCCCACGGGAACCACGCCTTGGCCTCCGCTGCTGCGATTGGCTCGCAGCGGGAACTTCGTTACGGCGTCTTTTTCCTCCGATGGCATCAACTGGACACAAATCGGATCAGAGCAGTCGATAGATCTCCCCGCGACTCCTCTGGTGGGATTGGCCGTCACATCTCTCGAAACGGACGATAGCGGCGAGGCGGTGTTTACGAATTTTTCCTTCACCTCCGACCGCGATGGTGATGGTCTGACGGATGAGGAAGAGACCCATACCGGCATCTATGTCTCATCCACCAACACGGGCACGAATCCGGACGTGGCTGACACGGATGGTGACGGCATCGATGATGGCAATGAAGTGCAAAACGGAACGAATCCCCTGGTGGTGAACACGGAACTGACATGGCAGCCCGGCACTGGAACGGGCGGGGCGGGGACTTGGAACCAGACCACCGCCTCATGGCGCGTGGGCACCGGCGCCACCCCATGGTTATCGGGCAAGAAAGCCATGTTCGGTGGCTCGGCAGGAACGGTGACGATCGCCAGTGAAGTGAGCGGCATCCGCGGTTTGATGTTTCAAACCTCCGGTTATTTGCTGGAAGGCACAGGCCCTTTGGCACTTGAACCGGAAGCCGATATTGAACTCAATGCCGCCACCACTTACCTATACACTCCGATCTCCGGAAATTCCACGCTGCGCATCATCGGCGGTGTCAGCGGTACCCAACTCTATCTCAGGGGTGCGAATGCTGCTTTCGCCGGAGCGCTGGTGGTCGATGGAAACGCACTGATACGTCCACACCGGCACGATACCGGAGCCGTGAGTGGCAATGAGCTCGGAAGTGATGCGGCCACCGTTGAGGTCGCGGCAGGCTCGCAGCTGCGCTGGAATAACATCGCCAACAGTACGACGTATCCGAATGATTTTCACCTCCGTGGAGCTGGCATCAGCGGCGGCAATCCGGGTGCACTCAATCTCGACTGCTCCACGGCGCGCACGATCACGCTCTCGGGAGACGTGTCTCTGGAAGACAACGCAACGGTGGGCGCTCAAAACAGTGGCTCCTGGGTATTCAACGGTTCCATTACGGGTGCTCACACCTTGAACCTAGTGACCGGTTCGGCAAGTTCCACGATCAACGGACCGACAGATCTTGCGGCCCTTACCAAATCAGGAAGCGGGAGTCTGATCTTGGCGGGCAATGACATCCGGGCTGAATCGCTCACCGTCTCCAGCGGCACCGTTCAAATCGGCAATGGCAGCAATGCCGGCATGTTTCTCGGCTCTGCCATCGTAAATTCCGGTGCCAGCTTGTCATTCCATCGCAGTGACGTCTATACCCACACCGGATCGATTTCCGGCGCGGGCACAGTCAACAAAGCCGGAACTGGAACATTGATTCTGGCAGCTGCCAATTCCTTTGGCGTCGCAGGTTCCACCTATGCCTTCGGAACTCCTGGAACAGCAAATCTCGGTTGCATTCGCCTGGCGCATCCGCAAGCACTGGGAAACCATTCAAGGATCCGCCTCAGCCAATCCCAGGGCGGAGTTTCCACACTCGAACTTTCCGGCGGTTATACCTTCCCCTTGAGCATCGATACCGTCGGGCGCAACACCGCGGCGGGACTAGTTTTATTGCGCAATGTATCGGGAGCCAACCGCATCACAGGCGATGTTGTCATCGTTGAAACAGGCGGCAGTTATCATATCGAGTGCGCGGCAGGCTCTGCCTTGACGATTGGCGGCAAAGTCACGACGAGCCTGAATGCCACAACCGCGCGCGATGTCCGCTTCCGCGGGGACGGTGTCATTTCGTTGCTCGGAAACTTGAGCGACTCATCCACAGCCACTCCCACACGCTTGAGCGTGTCGAAGGATGGCGCAGGAACCTTGATTCTGGAAGGCCAGACCACGGTGCAAAATCCCCTTATGTTGAACGCGGGCACATTGCTCGTCCATGGGTTGATTTCCCAGGCCACCGTCCAGTCCGCCGCAGGAAGCACGCTGGGAGGCAACGGCACCTTGGCCAGCGCCACGATTGCCGGGCAATTGTCTCCCGGGAATTCCATCGGCACTCTTACCGCCACAGGTGCCATCACGGTCACCGGCCGATGGGAGATTGAGGCCGATGGGCAGTCGGCCGATCGATTGGATGTAGCTGGGGCGCTAACACTCACAGGCTCTGTTCTTGACCTGAAGATGGCCACCACTGGCCCCCTGCTGTCCTCTTATGTTCTTGCCACATACGACAGCCTCGTCGGTCGACCCGCATCAGTCTCAGGGATTCCCTACGGTTACCAACTCGACTATCAGGCCCAGCAATTGTTGCTCGTTCGTTCCGCCAGCCACTACGCCATCTGGGCCCAGCGTCTGGGATTGGCGGAGGATCATGCCTCGCCCCATGCGGATCCCGATCAAGACGGCATCGTCAATGCCTTGGAATTTCTCCTTCGCGGAGATCCTGCATCCGCGAATGCGACGATTTTACCCGTTGCTGAAAAATCCGGTTCGCAGTTCACCTTCACGTTCACACGCGATAAGAACGCCCAATCGGAAACAAACGCGGTGATCGAACAATCGGAAGACCTCACCACTCCGAATTGGACAGCGGTAGCCGCAGCGTTCATCCAGATCACGGATGGAGGGGATCGTGAGACCGTCAGGATCACCCTGCCTGCCACAAGACCCAAATTATTCCTGAGAATTCGAGTGCCCTAGCCCTAGCGGTGAGCCTCAGCGCAACGATGCTATCGCACAGCAAGCGGCATTCCTCGCGTCATTTTGATGGAGACTCCCCGTTGGCCGTTTCTGCAGGCTGCTTGGGCTCCTGCTCTTCCGCTTTCAACTGATTGATCTTCTGAATCGCCATCTCGATGACTCGATCCACGTTTTCCTCGTGGTTGTCATCCCCCACCCTGAATCTCAACTGCTCGAGCGATTGATCGGCGATTTCTGGCTCCGGATGATTCATCCACGCCAGATAGGTGCGCAATTGCATCACGGGGACATCATTCCGATTCATCGCTTCGGCCAGAAAAATTTCAGCCAGCTCAATGGGAAGATCGGGGCGCTGCTCCGCCATGTCCGCAAAGCGATCGATGAACAAAGTAAGCCCATGGATCAATGCCTCGCCACGAGAAGACATCGGCAAAGAGGAATCTTCCACCAACAGACGCAAACGCCGCGCCACTTCGTCATCCGAAACCGACGTATCCGTCAAAAGCAAATCAACTTCCGGACTATCGAATGATATCTCCTCCTGCTGAGAAAACGGCTTAGCCTCCAAAGCGCCGCGGTTGCGGCCGTGTGATGTTTGATTCCCCGCCGATGAGGATGTCTGACTCTCCAACTTCGTTGGCGCATTCGCCGCATTCAAGGTCCTATCATCCTTGACACTCTTATCCGGCCACACCAGCCAAACAGCACAAAAGATGACGGGAATCCAGAGAAGCGTAAGACGTTTTTTCATAAAGTTTTACAAGAAAAAACCCTACCGTTTCCGGTAGGGTTTTGCAATGAGTTTCTAAGAAATTACTGAGCGCGGTAATCTTGTTTGATCGTATGCGGCACTCCAGCAATCAAGATGGTCACCTCACGTGCGTAATAGCCATCATTCTCAGGAAGCGTGATGGTAACCGTTCCGTTGCCAGTTCCGACCAGTGGGGTCTCCGCAGCGGCACCTACGACCGCAGCAGTCACCCATGGAGTCGTCGCAGGAATCACCACCTGCCATGCACCCGTGGTGCGCACTTCGACGGTGTATACCGTAGCTGGGCGTAGAGCGTTCTGACGGACAGGAGTAATCATCGTCAACTCGGGAATGGAACCGTCGTTCGGCGTCACGAAGAAGCTACCATTGCTGAACGGACTCAGATAGTGACCGCGCACCACTGCGCTTCCACGCACCGTGGAGGCAAGCTGCTGGTGAATCGCAAATCCTGTAGCCTTCGCATTCACCAATCCACGAGTCGCATCGCTCAAGGTTTGTGTGTAGCTCAGCAGACCCGTTGCAGCATTGAAGGATGCCTTGGCCAGATCATTTGGTGAGGCTGGGATCACAATGCTGTTGCGAACACTCCACGTGCCAATCTTGCTGATGCCAGCAAAGTCGCCGCCATCCATGTTGAACAGCGAGTTGTATTGGGAGGTAGCAAAGCCAGGCAAGGCCACAAACCCGCGCGGCGGAGCGACATAACGTGCACCCGAAACCGTGCGATTTTGAGAGAATCCACTTTGATACTGGGAACCCAATACCCCACCCGGTGCGTAGAAGCGAACGTAGCCGCCCATTTCACGATCCACCGCGGTGTCGTCCATATCCAGAGTGCCGAGCATGACCGATCCCGTGCCTTTCGTGGAAGAAAGTGCGCGCAGGGCAACAAGATTTCCATGAAGGATGGACCCGGAGAACGAGGCTCTTCCTCCATCGGGAAGATACATCGAGAGAGATACCACGCCCGCGGAGCTTACGCTACCAATCGCCACCGGATCACCTTTCGGACCGGGATTCAATTTGTCTGCCAAAGGCATCATAGCGGTAACACGTCCTGCAGCGAGGTAAGGATTACCCTTGCCATACTTGGCGCGGCGCAATTCCACACCAAGCGTGACTTTCGTATTCGTGAGAGAACGACCGCGGATGATCCATTGACCGGGAGATTCCTCCACCAGCCAGAGCTCCACGGAGACCATTCCCCCAAGTGTGCCCGGAACGGCTCCCAGATAATAGCCTGCGGGATTGAATTGACCGCGGAAGCTGCCACGAATCCACGAGCCCAATCCTGCTATACCCGCAGAGAAGGCGCCACGGTTGTTGAGACTTACGGTAATACGATGGGTGTGACCTTCGGAAGGATCGAAAATCAATCCCTCATAGCTTCCAGCCACACCAGACGCTCTGTAATTCACAAATGGACCAGCCGGCGGGAAGATCGGTGGGGTAGGAACACCAGCGAAGGGATCGGCAACAGTAGGATTACTACCATATTTCAATTCATCTCCATCCAGCGTGCCATCGCCATCCGAGTCACGATTCAAAGGATTCGTGCGGGCGTATTCAATGAGGTATCCACGACGCTCCAGCACAGGGCGATCTTCCAGTAGCATGTCAGTTCTCAGAACGAGCCCATCAGCGTTGTTCATATTGCTTGGCATGCCAGGAGCCCAAGGAGTCGATTGACCTCCGACTTGTGAATAGAACGATGCCCAGCTTTGCGCGCCTGGTTGCAGCCACTGCGTATTGTTCAACGAGGTGCCTGCAAGCCACTTCCATGCGTTTTCCGTAATCTCATCACTAGCTCCCAACCAGAGGTTGCCAATCAGACGACCTCTGAATCCAAAGATAGCAGCAAAATACTCGTCACGATTGCGGAATTCCGCGAGACGACCGCCTCGCAGCGTAGCGTCGGCAAGCGCCTCCTGCCAAGTGAACAGACCATCCACCACGGCATAAGGCGACAACTCTTGACCATCAGGCAGTTCGTCTTTGTCGCTATCCGGATTCGTTGGATCAGTGCCGATCAGGATTTCCAAGAAATCAGTCAAACCATCCAGATCTCGGTCAACAAGAGCACCGTCTGACAGCATGTAGCTGCGGAGCAATACACTGCGAGCGTCCATCTTCTGAAGAGAATGAATGATCCAACCCTCTTCTTCTGGATCGAGTACGACTTGCGGTGTATTGATAATGAAACGACCTTCGATTGGAGGTGTGAGACTCCTGATCACCGCGACATTGCGCGACTCTTGCCATGTGAGATGCGAAATGTTCGCAGGATTGATCACACCCAAGGGACCGACCTGTGCTAGTCCGTTATTCCAGGCTACCGCCTCGCTATTGCTTACAAACAAAGGCAGGGCCAAGGAACTTCCACGAACGGCAAAGGGTTGCAATAACGTGGGTTGCAATTGATCGTTGCCCAGAGTCGACCTGACCCAGAACACGTCCGAACCACTTGTGTTCGGCTTCAGCAAGAGAGAAGCATCCACGGGATTGCGAACATAGACAGCCTCGTCAGTGATCACAGCGTTGGAAGGCAGTATGACCGCATTGCCCTGCTTCACTATGGCCTGATCAGCATTGTAGAGAGTGATGCTACGGTTGCCGGCGTCAGTGGTGTAGAAACGTACGGGCGATCCAATGCGTGTATAGTTGCTGAAAGGCAACATCACTTCTCCTGGCACTGAAAGCTCGGCAACATTGTTCAGCATGTGCGAACCTTCACTGCGACGGATGTCACGGATGACTGCGGGATTCACAATCTCAGGCGTGGTGATCGTGCCATCTGTGGCGCGAACAGCAGGAGTGGTGAACTCGGGCGAGAAAGTCAGCAAGCGAGTGTTGGATACATGGCCTACCACGGTAGCAGCATCGGGAAGATAGCTAATTACTCCATTACTTCCAATCCACGCAGTAGTGCGGTAAAGGGGCGGATCAATCACTTCCTGTAAGGAAGTAAATACCGTTTTGAACACCTCTAGGAAGTTGAAGACCATCGATCCATCCGATCCATAACCAATGGCGGTGGGCATGACACGCATTCCATCCACGGAGGCAAACTTGGAAATACGTGGGGAAGGTATGGTGACTCTTCTGGGTTCACCGACAAATGCCAGTGTGTAGTGGTTGAGTTCCATACGATCTGATACATCGACCTCTTGAGCCCCATAAAACGACTCAGTTTGATCATCCCAACGATTGTAGGTGAGCAAATTCAGGGCGTAGGTCGCTGGGGTAACGCTGGGAGTTTCGACAATCGTTCCGATTAACGTAATCTGGGCACTTGCCGTCAAAGCACCATTGGCAGCTCTACGATAAATGGTCACAAGCGATTCGGGCTCGTTTTCCAGAGAATCCGCCGGCATACTGTATTTATTATCCCAGATCACAACCTCACTATTCGTCACAAAGAGTGCATCCGCCACAGAAGGTGCAGGTATCACCGATGCCACTCCGTCACGATTCATCCAGATCAACACGCCATTCGCATCGCGTAGCACAGCGGAACCGTCTTCGCCGATTTTCGATGTAGTAGGACGCTGTCCGAATTGAGCATAGGTCTGATCGATCGAGACCGTGCGGTCATCGGTCAATTTCACTGGATAAGAATGCTGCATACCTAGCTCAGGTGGGGTTCCCGTAGGATAGCTTTGTGCATTGTTCGGATCAGAGGGTGTTAGAGCGTTGACCTCAACTGCATCGATTATCCCGTCACCATCGCTATCGGCCGCTAGAGGATTGCTCGTAAAGCCATTGACTCCGTTGATTTCCTGGCCATCGGATAAACCATCACCATCCGTGTCCGGTGTAGTCGGATCAGTGCGGTGCGTATTAATTTCAACAGAATCTGAAAGGCCGTCTCCATCAGTATCCACCAGAATGGGGCTCGTGCGATATCTGTTAATTTCGTCACCATCGAGCAATCCGTCAGAATCGGTATCGCGATTGATAGGATTACTATTAGGGAACTCCACCATATAACCCAAAGCGGTATTCACAGGCAGTGTGCGCCAGACAAAACCATCACCCATTGCTACACCATCAGCCTCATTCAGGTTGTTCGGTTGACCAAAGGCCCAGTAATTGAACAGGCCAAGAGGAGTGCCTACACGCTGCTGCGTAATAGGATCAAGATTATTGCCACTAGCATCCACCCACCAGTAAGCACCTTCGGCGTTGGAACCAAGGGGTGCGATGGGATTAACATCATTAAGTCCAATCCACACTTGTTTACCACCGAAGACATTACCCAACTGGCGGATCGCACCGTTCAGTTTCTGTAGTGTATCGAACACTGCTAGACGACCGCCGTCTTGCTTTGCGGCGAAACGAGCAGTTTCCCAACCAAAGCTTGAACTAACATAACGGTAAGGATACAACTCCTGACTATCGGTGAGGCCGTCTTCATCTGAGTCCGCCATGTAGGGACTGGTGCCGGCCGCCACTTCCTCAGGGTAGGTCAATCCATCGCCGTCAATATCACCGCGGAATTGGGAGTCAGCCACCAATGGAGACGTGACAACATACTCGATCACATATCCTTGCACCTTTGTATTGGTGCCCATGGCCCATTTTTGGCTCGCTGTAGGTCCCACTTCCATGCCGTCTGAATCCGTATTATTATTCGGTTGGAAGGTATCCCAGTTGGTTGGCGTGCTGATGCTTGGGCCAAACTTATTGCCATCAGCATCCAGCCATTGATAGGTTCCTTCGACGAGACTATCGTGGGCTCCGACCCACCAGGATTTGCCCAGCATGAGACTACCACGAATTGCCTTCAGACCATCTTGCATGCTTTGTGTGCTCAGGACGGCAAGTCGACCGCCACGGCGCGCTGCATCGGCACGTGCTTGTTCCCAAGTAAAGCTGCCTTCCACTAACTCGAAAGGAAACAACTCTTCACCGTCACGAATACCATCCACATCGCTATCAGCGCTACCAGGATTGGTTCCAATACCGATCTCCGTTATGTCTGCAAGACCATCGCCATCTCTGTCAGCAGAACTGGTAAGACCGAGGCGATAGTTGCGCACCAGAGCCGAGCGAGCATCCGTTTTTTCAAAGGTAGTCACATACCACCCTTCAGATTCCGGATCGGGAGAGAGCAAGGGCGGCAAAGCCACATAACGTCCTTGGATCGCAGGAGTCAATGGGGTCAAAATTACGGAACTACCGGGACCTTTTTGGAAGTGACTGACCACGGCAAAGGGAACTTGAGCACCATTGGTCAAGTCCACGGGAGCTTCGGAATTCATCCATACAACCGCTTCATTGCTATTGACATACATGGGCATTGCGGCGGTGGAGCCACTGATGCTGCGCGCATTGCCGAGACCTTCCACGCGACGAGTCACAGGATTGACCGTGCTGGGCAACCACAGCATACCGGAAGATCCTTCGGATTTCAGCAAAAGAGACGCATCCCAAGCGCTGCGAATAGCCGCAGTGTCGTCCAGAACTTGATCAGGAAGATTCACTACAGAACCCAAACGAGTCAAAGCGGCATCGGCACGATACAGTTTGACCGAAGTTCTCAGACCACTGATCGTATAAACAAAAGGTATCATGCCGGACCGCGTGTAGGGCGTTACGGGCAGAAGTTTGTCACCCAAATCCAGTGGGAAGGTGTTGACGATCGTCGTCACTCCATTCTGACGCTGACGCATGTCTTGCAGTTCATAATTGCCAGTTTCCTCATAAACGGGATTGAGATTGGCATCAATTCCGGCAAGGACGGTGACTGGAAACTCAAGAAGTGCGCGGGTATTGGAGAGATAACCCACATTTTCCACTTCAGGCTGGAATCGCAGGCTCACTCGGCCGATGTTTTCGCTATTGAGATTGAACGAAGTCCAGTAGGAAGCGGTCTCCGCAACGAAGTAACCACCGTTCGGAAGGTCACGGTAGAAATTCTGCGCTACCACACGGTTGAACACAAAGGAACCATCTGAGCCCGAAGCGATCACACGAGTGCTGCCAAGGTTGGGCGCATTGGGAACCACATCCAACTGCTGATTGCCCAGAATTTGCAACTGGGCATCCCAAGTCACACGATACATCGTATAATTACAAACATCCCAATAATTCAAGCTCCTAACAGCGTATATGGGACCCGCGTTGGTTTGACCGCTTTGGTAACGTTCCACCGACTCCTCGAAATTGTCATCGAAGGAAACACCAGCCACCAGGGTGAAGCCGTATGTCGTGGGAGTGATTGGTGCTGTGTCCACCAAAGTTCCTGGGATCACGATAGGAGCCGAGGTTTCAATGCCGCCATTATTACCGCGACGGTGAATCAAGACCGTGGAAGTAGATTCGCGCGAATCGTAGCTACCATCGTATCGATTGTTATACATGATACATTCGGTGTTCGAGACATAGAGAGTACGAGCTAAGCTGCTGTTGGGAACCACCACGGATCGACCGGTTTTGTCCACCCAGATGATCGCACCATTGCGGTCGCGGATCGCCACAGAGCCATCATCTCCCGATTTGTCCGTGTCTGGACGATGCCCAAACGGAGCGAATGTCTGATCGATCGAAACGGTTTGTTGGTTGCCGTTGATCACAGTGTTATGCAGTCCGTTGTCCGTCAAACTCGGAGAGGTAGAAGGATAGCTGGTAGCATCCAGCGGGTTTGTAGGAGGAGCCGCATTGATTTCATCGAAGTCGCTCACCAAGTCGCCATCAGAGTCAATCACCAGCGGATTCGATTTAAATCCACCGAGGCTTCCATTGACTTCCTGACCATCAGACAGACCGTCGCTGTCCGTATCACTCAACTTCGGATTGCTAAAATGAACGAAGATTTCGTTTGAGTCGGTCAATCCATCGCCATCCGTATCAGCCATGGTTGGATTGGTGCCATATTCATTAAATTCCAACAAATCCGCGATGCCGTCACCGTCAGAGTCGGCCGCGCGAGGGTTGGTCACTGGTCGTTCCAGCAAGAAGCCGAGACCCGTGGTCACCTGTGCGGAGCTCCACAAGAATTCGGCGCCCGAATTCAAGGTCACGCCCTCGGGCACATTCAAGCGGTTACCTGGCAATAGACCTCCGGCCCAGCGAGAATAAGTGTTGGGCGCTGCAGGTGAATACAATCTAAGCGCCGGATCCGCAATGGTAGCGACCGCGGCCGCATCGATGCCATCGCCTACAAAGGTGATGGTGGGGGCAGCAGTGTAACCCAATCCTGGATTGAGCAAAGTGACAGCAGTAACTACACCGCCATCGATGTTTGCTACAGCGCTAGCGCCTTGTCCTACACCGGCGATCACCACTTCGGGTGGCGTGGTGTAACCCGAGCCGCCATTGGTCACATCAATCGAGATCACTCGTGACAAGGTGGAAGCGGGGGACAGAACAGCAAGAGCCGTAGCACCGGCGCCGTTAGGGCCCGCGATCGTTACGGTGGGCGGCAAGGTGTAGGTGCCAGGATTATTCACCGTGATGGAGGTAATGCGACCCAAGGCTACCGTAGCGGTAGCGGTGGCACCTGGAGGGTTAAAGGAAATCGTGGGAGGTGTCGTGAAGCCCGTGCCAGCATTCTGAATGATGATGCTAGAGACACCTTGGCTCAGCGTTGCGTTCACTGGCGCGCTGAGAGTTACCGTGCGCGCAGGCGCATCGATGGCAGAAATCGTGGCGCCACCTGGCAATCCGGAGCCATGAATGCGACGACCCACGGTCAATGAATCCACATTCACCACATTGGTGACAGTGGCACTGCCGGGAGTCACGTAGCCAAGAACAGCAGAACCGATTTCCGCACCATTGAGATCACCAACGGGAGTTACCCATTGGAATCGACCATCGGAGAGAGAATCATGTCCACCCAGCCACAAGCGTCCCGCAAGGATCACCTCTGGGTCGTAGTTTTTCGGAATGGGATTGGGCAACGGAGTGGTGAGCAAGCCACGCTTCACACGATAGAGTTTCTGCGGTGAATCAATCACCGCGAGGTTGCCGCCCAAGTTGAGAGCATTCGTCAATGCGACGTCGAACTCATACTGGCCCGACACAATGCTGAAGGGGTAGACCTCCTGGCGGTCGCTAAGACCGTCGGCATCGGTGTCACGGTCATAAGGATCCGTGCCGAGCGCAAGTTCCTCGTCGTCCGAGAGACCATCGCCATCGAAATCGCCTGGAGTTGGAGGAGGCAGATTGCCAGTGATGCTAAATTCACCGATGCTGCCGTAATCTCCGTATCCACCCGTTGCCCAAGTGCCTTCACCGTCACCTTCGACGATAAGATAGTAACTACCTCCCACAATGTTGGTGGTAATGCCCGTAGCGAGGGTTGAGGGGTCATTGGATTCAAAAATGAGACCACCAGACGCGTCGAGAATGCTCAATTTGAGATTGAGGTTCTGGCCATTTTCAGGACCACCGACGCCCGCATCAATGGTGATCAGACCGCCACTGGTATCGAACGAATACACGTCTTTATCAGCCTGGTCCTCAACAAGTCCGTTAATCGTGAAATTACCATCTTCGTCAATGATCATTGGCGTTGCGGCAAATGAATCATTGCCCACCGTATCGGCCTTGAATGGCAGCGTATTGGTGATGATGTCAATGTCATCTTCCTGGTTGTTAGCGCTAACGTATTCGCCTTTGGACCAGTGAGAAACCAGAGATCCGTAGGGCGCGCCCATGATAGGCCCCCAAGTAGGAGTGCCGAAATAATATGCTTCCGGAGGAGAGTTGCGACCATCGTGGAGAAGGTCTAGGGTGTGACCAATTTCGTGAGAAGCCGCGAGAGCCGCGCTGTTGACACCGCCGTTGAACACCCAGCAGGGTTCATCGGAATCGTTGTAGAAACTGCCCAAGAATGCAACGCCACCAGCGCCGGGTGCAGCATCGTCTGTAGGTGTGAAAATCACCATCATACGTTGTCCCACGGGTGCAGCGTCAAACACGGCACGATCGGTGGTAACATTCACGTCAAAGGTGCGGAAGTCCTCGGACACATAGTTCCAAATGGTTTCGATTTGTGTGGCGCTGAAGAAAGAGGGATCGGCGTTGATGTCGCCCCAACCACTTCCGCTACCAGTGATATCTTCCCCGTCAAAATCGAGGTAAATGACATTCACAGAGTCGATGTCGCTGTCCAGCTTCGCCACGGTGGTAACTTGCGCTTGCTGCGAGGGAGCGCGATCGGCGGGTGGCAATCCTTGCACCAACGATTGATCGGTTTGAGACCACTTCGAGCAATAATCCTCAACGGCGGCGATCGCCGTGATCACAGGCTCCTGAATCGTGCCAGAGAGGCGATACGATACCGGATGTTGCGGCTGACGCAGACCACCAATGATGCGCCCATCGACCAGCTCGATGTATTGCAACTGGAAGCCTGAATCAGGCAGTTTCATGCCGAACACCTGAGCGCCATCTTTGCGATTCATGCGACCAGTGAGCACTGCCTCGACGGGCGCTTCGCCACCGAGATCGACCGTGACCTTGTCACCCTTCCCTGCCAGCAAGGCCTGGCGGGCGAACACGGGTTTCTTCAGCGCAAGTCCGTTCCAAAAATCAGCAACGGTAGCCTCAGGGAAACGCTTGGTGATGGCATCGCCGCCTTTGCTAGCGAAGGCCTCGCGCACCAACTCCGCTTCTGGATGATGGTGCTTGCAATGCGTGCCGCAATCCGCATGAGCGTCTTGCGAAGCATCCGTTGCGTGAGTCGAAAGCAATTTCTCGCCCTGCAGTGCAGTCGACGAAGAATCAAATTGCGACTTCAGCAACCATCCGCCCGCTGTCAATGCCATGACAGAGGTTAAGATGATATAAGGTTTGTTTTTACGAAGCGACATAAAAATGGGTAGTGAGTTTTCGGGAAAAGTTTTGAGGAGGATTTGAAAAGTAGTAGGTAATTCCTAGGTGTGCTGGGATCACTGAATGAAATCTCAAGGCACAGGGAGGACACCTGCCGAGCCATCAACCGCGGTATTTTCACCACCGGGCGCAATCAGGTCTGGTTGCGCAGTGCTGTTTTCTACCAAGCCATCGGCGCGCATGGTGCGGCCGGTGGCGTCGATGATTTGAGCCGTGACGAAAATGATCAGATTGCTCTTGATGCGGTTCTCAGCCTTGGTTTGGAACAGTCTGCCCACCAGCGGGATATCGCCCAAAATGGGGATTTTATCTTCCACGTTCTGGACGTCTTCACGCATCAGTCCACCCACAGCCACCGTGTGACCATCATAGATCGAGAGTGACGTGGACACACGACGAACGGAGAACACCGGCATTTCGATGCGGTTTTCCGTGATCGTCACCGTGGTAGGATCACCCAGAGCATTGGTCGATGGAGCCTGAATCGGGCTGCCGTAGTTGATGAAACCTTCGAACTCGACAATTTCCGGAGCGAAACGCAGATCGATGACGGAATTGTTGCCTGCCAGCGTGGGTTCGATTTCCAGCGTTACACCAGTGTTGCGTGGCTCGAATGCTGTAGGAGTAGCGGGAGTCACAGGGAAGCTGCCGCCGCCGCCACCACCGCCGCCGATACCGCCGCCGTTGTTGCCGTTGAATCCACCGCCGATGTTCTGCGGAAGTTCGGGGGGCTCGTATTCGGTGGGGTAAATGAATTCACGGATGATCTCAATCGTGGCTTTCTGGCCAGATTTCGCCATGATGCTGGGAGCCGTCATCATATCAGCTCCTTTTTTCTGGGAGAGACCGCGCATGATCATCTGCACTTGTCCATCGGAAAACAGGCCGGTGAGGCTCAGGATGCCTGGAGCAACCGCGGCGTTTTGCGATGTCCGCCCGGGGTTATTCAATAAGGCGCTGATGCTATCGCGCGTGATGGCGGTGTTACCCGAACGATTGGCCGCCGTCATGATGTTGCTGACAGATTGTCCCGAGACCGTAGGAATGCCGTTGATCGGCGTGCCGGCGACAGGATTGATGAAGTCGCTGATGCTGCGAGCGGCACCGCTGCCGATGGTGCCTCCACCAGCGAACATATCAGCACCCAAGCCGAAGGGAGAAACGATCCAGTCAAAACCAAGCTCGTCGTTGTTTTCTTGGCTGATTTCAACAAACTTCGTCATGATCTTGATCTGCTTCGGCGTATCGCTCTGCATCGCAGTGACGATTTGCTCAATCAAATCCAGATTGGTGGGAGTGTTACGAACAACCAATGTGCTGTTAGCAGCAATGAAATTGGCCGAAGCTTTTTCTGGGAACGGAACGCCTTTGGCTTTCAGCAAGTCCTGGACGTTGCCGCGTGGTCGGAGACCCCCGCCGCCGCCAGTTTCCGCCGAAGCGGCGAATGGGTCCGTCGTCGTTTCAGTAGTAGAACCACCGTCGCTCAGTGCATCAAGAAAGTCGGGCGGCACTTGGAACGAGCGGGTCACGATGTCCTCGCCGTCTTCTGATGCAGGGACGAGCGTGACCGCGTAGTCATCCACTTTGTATTTCAGCTTGGTGCTGTCACAAATGTATTTAAGAGCAGTGGCAACGGGAACATTGGTCAAGCGCAATTCCTTGACTCGGACTGCACCAGGATCCGCGACTACCGCGAGACCACCGGCCGCTGCATCCAATCCTGCGGCATCGGCGGCAGGAGCTGCGGAGCCGGGCTGAGGCTTGCGAACCACAAAGTTGATTCCCTTATCAGCAGGATTATTGGTAGTAGTGTCAAGTTCGCGGGTGCGGTTGCGCAGGAAATCGATCGCTTCTTCCACGGAAGTGTCCTCGAATTCAATCACCGGAATGATGATGGAACGGAGTTTCTCCATGAGGAGCGCGGAGCCAGAGGTGAGTCTTGGATCGATCGTGCCGGTGTTACCCGCAATAGGAGCATCGCGAGAAACCGCAAGCTCCCAAGTCTTGTCGACTTGCATCAAAAGTTCGGCACGAGTCTGGTCGTAAGCCGAACGGTAGTAATCGGACTTTGTCACCGCGATTTTCTCCATCCAGCGGCGAGCAGTTTTGTTGTGAGGATCGATGCGAAGCACGCTCTCGAACTCACTCATGGCATCGTCATATTTGCCGAGATTGTAGTGCCCCTCGCCCATGTATAAAGCGCGGCGAACTTTGTCCACATTCTGAGTGTGCTCATACGTCAGAGCGGGATTGGTGCGAACGGGATCATCGAGGTAACCCAACTCGACTTGGATGCGTGCGTCACTGGAATCGAAAATAGGATTCGTGAGAAGCTCGCGCGCCTCGTTGTATTTGCCGACCTTGCGTTGTTGGGAAGCGAGGGCGACGGATGCATCCAACAAGTGAGCTTTGATCACTGCGCGGCGATCATCCAGGATCGGTGCAGGTGGCAGCGTATTGAAAGATTCTTTGCAGCGAGCTACTGCTTTTTCGTAGTCTTTGGCAGTGTAAGCCGCACGCGCCTCCGCAAGGAACTGATCGGCGTCGGCCACGGCCTTTTGACGACGGATGGCTTCGCGTTCCGCGAGGCTTGATCCAGTAGGCAAATAAGAACTGTCTTGAGCATGGGCATGAATCACGGGCATCAGCGTCGCTGCGGCCATCAGTGCTGCGAGTTTGCGAGAACTAGTAAGTGCTGGGTTGTTTTGCATGTTCGGGGTCTGTTATGGAGGATATTGAGAGGGATGAAAAGACAAATTTTGTTGATTGCGTAAATTGATCAGTTTTTCTTGATTTCGACAGTTTGCGTATTGCCGGAGGCATCTTTGAACTCGACAGAGACCGAAGTTGCACTGACTTTCACCAGTCGATAATTTTTTTCCGACTCGCCGTTCGGCAGAGCAAACGTGGTGTTTTCGAGCACCTTGAACTCCTTGCCCTGTTGTCCGATAGCATCTAACATCAGGATAGCGCTGCGATCATAACGCACCGTGGCGGGGCGATCTTTGCGACTTGGCGACTTGGGAATTTCAAAACTATCGCGTTTGTGCGGAGCCAAATCCTCGATGAGGGCGAACTCATTCGGGCTTTTCAGATTAGTGGCTTCATTGAGCACTTCCTTTTCGCTGACGCTTTTCAAACGATAACGTCCGGCGCAAAGACCGTTCTCGAAGATATTCGATCCAGCGGCGATGAAGTCTTTCGTGCGATTGTATTGCAACGGAGATTCCGCAAGGAATTGCTCTTGTCTCGCGGGAGGCGCCAACTCGAAGGCACCAGGCAACTCGGCGATCTTGAACTGATATTGGTTCTCACCAAGCGAACTCGAGAACCAGACAAAATAACCGATGGAGTCGTATTTTACGAACTTCAGCTTGTTGATGAGTGGCGGATGGATCTTGGCATCCACTGGGCTGGTCTTGGCCTCGTATTCCTCAACATTGGTAAACCCATCACCATCTTCATCACGGAAGGGGGAGTCTCCAAAGCCTGGGTCGAGGCGGTTTTCCAGCCACCAGATGTTAGGGATGGGAGGATGGATCGGCGAGTCGAGCACGGGGTCGACGGGCTTGGCAACTTTTTCCCCTTTGGCAGGTTTTTTCGCAAAGAGCGATACACCGACAAAATTGTCAACAGGGCGCTTTTTTTCGCCGATCATGGCTTGTTGCAACATGACGGGCTTGGACACCGAGGCGAGAGTGGCGGAAACCTTGTCGGCGCCATCGACCGCGGTATCGCTTTTGCCAGACTCTTTGGCAAAAAATTCGAAGTCGGTCTCCACGGCGCTATTTTTCGAATAGCCGACGTAGGCAAGGCCGGCTCCGGCGAGCGCGCAAAGGGCGAGAATGAGTTTTTCGTAGTTTTTTTTCATAAAAGAAAAATGGGGACGTGAGAATTATTTGGACGCTGCGGCGGGAGCATCGAACAGCACGAGATCGATGCGCAGAAACACCTGGACATTTTCCTTGCCTAACACCTGTTGCAGAATGCGACCGGTGTCCGCTTTGGGTGCGGCGGGAGCAGCTGCAGGAGCATCGGCCGGCTTCGAATCATCCGGAAGCACAAAGGCATCGGCGGAGTCAAAAATCCCGCCCG
Organism: Verrucomicrobiota bacterium; assembly: GCA_046052105.1. GTDB lineage: Bacteria > Verrucomicrobiota > Verrucomicrobiia > Verrucomicrobiales > Akkermansiaceae > UBA956. The sequence goes on from JBJOMZ010000012.1 coordinate 19,618, forward strand.
CGGCAGAGCCCTCCTTGGGCTGAGAGGCTTTGGTATCGAATTCCCCATCGGATGCCTTCGGTGGCTCTTGTTTTTCATTGCGAACGCGCATGGTGCGGATGGCAAAGAAATGGTCCTTGGATGACTGCAATCCGTTGAAGAAATCACGCAAGCAACTTTCGGGGCCACTGAAAGAAATCTCGAATGACAAACTGCGGTTTGTGACGCCCGCCGCTGGCTTGTATGTCTCACCTTTTTCCTCAACCAGTTTTTCGCGATGGAAGTTCAGCAGTCGCGCTGGCTTGGCAGCGGCCAGCAGCGCGTGAACTTCGCTGATGGCGGAGAGTTCGTAGGCGAGGATTCCAGTGGCGGCACCTTGGGCGGGAGTGCTGACGTAATCTTCAAATCCCAGGTAGAAATCTTCGGGCAGACCTTTGCTCTTGTCATCGGCGGAAAGCCCAGCAGCCTCGTAAGCCTTCATCGTGGCCTCCGCTGTCTTCACCAAAGTGTTGGTGAAGGTCTGAGGATCCGTGTTGTCGATGGATTTGGGTCGTTTGGCCTGCAGCTTTGCCGCCAGTTGTTCAGCGTCGGCCTTGTAATCAGCCACCGCCTTTTGCTTGGCCTGCAAATTCTGCTGACTAGGAAAAAGCGGCATGTTTTGCATGCTGCCGATCTCTCCAGTCAGGGAATCGAATTGCTCTTTGGCGGCGTCATAGCGCGATGAGGCACTGCTGGCAACGAAGCAGAGACCGCCCGCGAGAATCACGGTAGCGCCGACCAGAATGCCAGTGAATTTTTTTTCCTTGGGAGTCATATAAAAACGGATGAAGTGGGTTGGGATGGCGAAAAATGGGGAGATCAGCGTGATGGCACGGGCTGAGCTAGAGGGATGACGATTTCGAAAGGCCAGGCGTATTCCTCCTCGGCATCTGCAATCGCCACCAGGCTCTTGACGATCTGTTCGTCCTTCAGAGGCGTTTCAGTGCCGTCAGCCGCCTTGATGCTGAAGCGCAGATACGGGCTTCCGCTCGCGCGCAAGGCCTTAACCATCTTGTTGACGACGTTTTGTTTGTCATCGTTATCGCGCCACAGACCGCGGATGCGAATGGCATTGGCCATGGGCACAGCCGGTGCGGGAGCTGCCACCACTTGGCCGGGTCGGGGACGCGGTGCAGGTGCGGGTGTCGCCGCGGCCTCCACCTTGACGGGAGCCATGAGCGATTCGCCGTAGGCGCCGCCGATCTCCTCCTTGACCAAGGGGGCGCCGTTTTCGATCTTGGGATCATTCGGTTTGCTCGGATCGTAGTAGGCGAGCGGTTCCATATCCGTGATCCAAGTGAACTCGCTGGTGAAATGCTCGCGCAAGTTTGTCATAACGCCGGGCCAGAAGTCCTGAGCATCTTTGATCGCGACATAGCCGGCTGCCATGGATTTGACCGAGGCTTCCTCGGCCAGCAAGCGTTTGATCGGAGAAGCGGCCGTTTCGAGTTCTTTTTTTCTCGATTCCAGGCCGGCCAGTTGTTCCTCCGCCTTGCTGGCGGCACCTTTGCTGAATACGGCAAATCCTGCGCAACCGGCCACCAAAAGAGCGGCGGCACCGATCAAAATCGGGCGACGTTTTTCCGCGGCGCGCTCCGCCTCAACACTGGAGGGCACCAAATCGATATTGATCGATGACTTACCGATGCCACGCAGACCCAAGCCGACGAGCTCGCCCATCATGTGGGCTTCTCTCTGGATGATTTCGGGATTGACCGACTTGCCCACCATGACGTTGCGCATGGGATTGAAGTATTCCACCGGCAGACCGAGCTTCTCTTCAAAAAATTCCTTAGCGTAGGGGAGATTGGCGCCTCCGCCGGCAAGAATGATGCGGCGCGGGGCATTGCCACCGTGATTGCTGCGATAGTAGTTCGTGGTGCGGGCGATTTCCGTGGGCAGACGGGTCAGGGCATTGCGAATCACAGTGCCCAAGGCTGCCACCGCCTCATCGAGATGACTGGTGTGACCACCTCCCAGAGTCACGATCCCATTGGTGACTTTTTGTCCTTCCGCTTCCGCAAAATTGATGCCGTATTCCTTGGCGATCGCTGTTGTGAGCGACGCGCCGCCCACGGGGATGCTGCGAGTGAAAAAGCGCTTGCCCTCCATGTAGAGCAGGTTGCTCGTTTTGGCGCCCACATCGATCAGTAGGACCGGCTCCGTTACATCAGCATACGAGTGACGGAACGCGTTGAAAATGGCCATTGGTGCCACATCAATTTCCGCTGTCGTGAGACCCGCGCCGATCACACAGCTGTTGAGTTCATCGAGCGCATCAGATTTGATCGCGACCAACGCCACTTCTTTTTCACCCCCGGCGCCATCGAGCAATTCATAATCCCACACCACCGTCTCGATCGGAAAGGGTAGTTGCTGTTGCGCCTCGAAGGTTACCAGCTGTTCGATATTGTCACTGTCGAGAGCCGGAAGTTTGACGAAGCGGGTGAAAACCGATTGTCCGGAAACTGCATAGCGCACCTTGGCCTTGCCGATTTTCAGCTTCTGAGCCAGTTCGATGATGGCCAAACGGGTTTGCGGCATGCGCACCGCCTCCGTGGCAGGATCCGCGAGCAGCGAGCTGGAATCAAAGGCCTTGAGCACGAGGCCGCCGGATTTGGAAGGTTCGAACACAGCCATGCTGATGCGCTGTGATCCGATGTTGAGTGTGACAGTGGTCTGGTTTTCAGCCATATGGGTGAGGGAAATGGTGGGTTAGACGGGAACGAAAGTCAGAGGAGAGGAACAGGTATCACTTCTCTTTTTTCTCGTCAGCGTAGCGATCCCACCACATAGCGGCGAAGGGGGTCTCGCTCTTGGTCAGGAGCGGTACGCTGTCGTTGGCAGAGATTTTTTCGCTGGAAGATTTCCACCAACCGACTTGCCCTTTGTTGGTATCGGAGGCCTTGACCTCACCGTTGACGAGAATTTCGTAGCCGACGAACTCCACCGCATTTTTGCCGTTGCGCGGGCTGCCGGTAAGACGCGTGACCGATGCGGGGCTGAGGTAGATGGAGGAATAAACGTCCTCATTCAGGGGAACGTTGATGTGGGTGATGGTCTTGGATAGTAAGAAAAAGTAGCCGGATTTCTCGGGGTTCTTCACGGCCACATACCATTTCACGACAATCTCCTCGGCGGTCTTGGACTTCGGCTCAGGATTCAGTTCCACCTTGAACTTGGCTTCCACTTCCAACCAGTCCTTCGGCTTGAATGCTTTTTGCTTGTTGCCACCGGGGAATTCCGGAGAAGGGAGATCGTCAAAGGTAGGCTTTTCCGCAGAGACCTTGGAAGCTTGCGCGTAGGCGGCAGGAGCGCACAACATGGATGCGCAAACAACGAGGGATTTGAGGAAACGTTGGATTTTCATAGTTTCTGTCAGAAAGTTTTCAACAACTAGAAAATCATCCGCCCTTTGACCAGACAAAAACTCGGGGCTCCCAAAATAATTTGCATCGGTAAATACGCAAAAAAACCATTTTCCGTGGTTGACAATGGCGGTCACTTCACCCTGCCATCGGCACATGAACAGAACGTGCTTTATCACCGACGCGACTCATCCGCTGGTCGTGGGCAGCTTCGGCCGGTTGCAGGACTTGTGCGAATGCACGGAGGCCGTAGCGCTTGCCGCATGCGATGTGTTAGAAATCCGCTTGGATGTGCTGGTGCGCGACGGTTGGCAGCCCGCTCAGTTTCCATGGTCGCATTTGAAAAATCTGCCGCTGTTATTCACGGCGAGACGCCAGTCCGAGGGCGGCGTTTTGCCTTTATCCGCCGCGGTTCGCGAGACCATTCTCCGCGCGGTGATCGATGACGCCGCCGCCGTGGATCTGGAGATCGCTTCCGCGGAGGAAATGACCGATACTTTGGCTTTGTTGCGCGAGAAAAACATCCCTTGGGTGGCCTCCAGTCACAATTTCGAAAAACTGCCCGACCTCGCCTGCTGGCGTGAATGGCGCGACAAGGCCTACGCCCAAGGGGCCGCCGTGGCGAAATTCGCGGCGATGCTGAGCCAACCTGCCGAGATTGATTTGTTAGAGCAATTTCAACGCGAAAAATCCGCCATCGCCGTTGCCACAATGGGCATGGGGGCGCTGGCGCCGTCTTCGCGCGTGCGCTGCGCCTTGGCAGGATCGCGCCTCAACTACGGTTTCATCGGCCAAGCCCCGACAGCTCCAGGGCAGTGGCCGGCAGAGACTCTGCGTGCAGCGATTCGCGGGGGAAATCCTCGCAGTGGTTGCGAAAAATAATGATTGCGTCGCAGCATCGACCAGTGTTTGCTTTCGCCGCTGTCAGGGGCTGTGGAGGTTCGGCAAGCGAAACCCGCCAGGTCTTAATCGAAGCAACGGTAGTTTGTCCGTGCTTGCCACAGATTCCCTGACAGCACTTTTTCAAGCCTGCCGCATGTGGCGTTTGACCGTGAACAGCTCATGTTCCATCACAACCTCGGAGTAAGGAAAGACGCTTTCATACTCGGGAAACCTCGTGTCACCCGGATAATCATGATGCACATGGGTGATGAGCATGGCGTCCAAGCACGGCAGAAACGCCTGATAAATCTCCGCTCCGCCGATGATAAAAACATCGCCCGGCATGCGGATGACACGGCTCAAATCAGAAACGTCGTGAATCACATCCACTCCGGCATGTTGCCAAGATTCCGCCCTCGTCAGAACGATGTTTTGTCTCTTCGGCAGTGGTCGACCGATCGACTCGAAAGTTTTTCTTCCCATGACCATCGCATGGCCACTGGTGGTGGTTTTGAAAAAAGCGAGATCGTCCGGCAAATGCCACGGCAAGGTGCCGTCTCGACCGATCACGCGGTCGCGCGTCATGGCAACGATGCCCACAAGTGAAAAAGGATAGGACATGATCAGACAGAAATCGGTGCCTTGATGGCGGGATGAGGATCGTATTGATCCAAGCGGAAATGCTCGTAACGGAAATCTTGGATGCTTTTCACATCGGGATCAATCCACATCTGCGGCAAGGGCCGCGGCTCCCGAGTGAGTTGCAGCTTGGTCTGCTCGATATGATTTTGATAGAGGTGAAGATCACCAAAGCTATGGACGAAATCGCGCGCCTCGTATCCGCAAACCCGGGCGATCATCATGGTTAGCAAAGCATAGGAAGCGATGTTGAAGGGCACACCGAGAAAAAGATCCGCACTGCGCTGGTAGAGCTGGCAGGATAAACCACGGACGCCATCGGCGTTCGGCGCGTGGACGAAAAACTGGAACAGGCAGTGACAGGGAGGCAGAGCCATGTGATCCACGTCGGCCACGTTCCATGCGGATACGATGTGGCGGCGCGAGTCCGGCTTGCTTTTCAAGTGGCTGATGAGTTGTTCGATCTGGTCCACGACTCGGCCATCGGGGCACTGCCACGAGCGCCATTGCTTGCCGTAGACGGGGCCGAGCTCGCCCTGTTCATCGGCCCACTCGTCCCAAATCGTGACACCATTTTCCTTGAGGTAGCCGATGTTGGTGCTGCCTTGAAGAAACCATAACAGTTCGTGAATGATGGAGCGGAGGTGCAACTTCTTGGTGGTCACGCAGGGGAATCCTTGTCTCAAGTCATAGCGAACCTGACGGCCAAATACCGCCAGAGTCCCCGTGCCTGTGCGATCAGAGCGCTCCTCGCCATTCTCTAACACATCGCGCAACAATTCCAAATAGGTCTGCATGGCGTCGAGCATGCAAGGAATTTCGCCGCAGTTCAAGAAGAAGGATGACGCTCCATCCAATCATGGAGGATTTCCACCGCTGCCGCCTGATCGATCAGAGCCTTCTGGCGTTTGGCATTTTTCCCCGCTTCATGCAGTTTGGCGGCAGCCGACACCGTGGAAAACGATTCATCAATCCACACCACGGGAATCTGCGGATGAAGTCGGGACAATGGCTCGATGAAATGGCGCGCTTTTTGCGCGGACTCCCCTTCCCGGCCATCGAGATGACAAGGCAAGCCCACCACCAAGGTTTTGATGCGTCGCTCAGCGATGATCTGCGCGATGCGGGCATGCGCATCCTGTTTCTGGCGATGAATCGTTTCCACCGGATGCGCCATGATGCCCACCGGATCAGTGGCGGCGATGCCGATGCGGGCGTCGCCATAATCAATCCCCAGGGCCGGATGCGGAAAATCGGACATCGACATCACAGCAGATGTTCCGGCAGCAGTGGGGAGAGTTTCTTAATCGCATCCGCCTGATGCCGGTTCGCAATCAGGAGCGCGTCTTCGGTTTGCACGACGATCAAATCATCCACCCCCAAGAGCGCAATCTTGCTGTCCTTCCGCGCGTTGAACACGATGTTGTTTTCCGAATCGATTTCCGCCAGTGCGGTATTGCTGGCATTGTTGTTGCCGAGCACGGGCAGATACTTGGCGATCGAAATCCAAGATCCCACGTCATCCCAGTCGAAGGTGGCCTCCAGATTGAGCACTCGTTTGGCTTTTTCCATCAGAGCGTAATCGATGGAAATGGGAGTCAGTGCAGGAAATTGAGAATCGATGGTCGCGGAAGGATCCGACGATTGTCTCAATTCACTGATGAAACGCGCGAGTTGTGGCGTCTGTCGCGTCAGCTCGCCGATGACCGCAGGGATCGACCAAACGAACATTCCGGCATTCCAGCTGAATCCTCCCTGCGCGAGAAATTGCTCGGCAAGATCGGCGCTGGGTTTCTCGCGAAAGCGCTTGACCTCGTAGGGCATGTTTTCGCAATCGAGTCCGCTGATACTGGCCCGCTCACCGCGCTCGATGTAGCCGTAGGAAGGACACGGCCAGGTGGGCTTGATTCCCACGGTGATGAGTCCGTCGCATTTGCCGGCGATGGTCATGGCATCCCGCATCACGGACTGGTAGGCTTCCGTATGGGTGATGAGCTGATCGGAAGGGAGCACCATCATGATGGCCTCGGGATCACGCGCGGCGATCAGACCAATTCCCAGCGCCACAGCTGGGGCCGTGTCCCGTTTGGCGGGCTCGGCGATGATATTGGCGGCGGGGATTTGGGGCGCCACCTCGCGCACGGCTGCGACCTGTTTTTGGTTCGTAAGAATGAGAATGTTTTCGTTAGGCACCAGCCCCTCGAGACGCTCGATGGTTTGGGCCAGCAGAGTTCCCGTGCCGAAAAGATCAAGCAATTGCTTGGGCTTGTGATCACGGCTGAGTGGCCAGAAGCGGGTGCCGGAACCACCGGCGAGAATCAGGGCGTAATGTGATGATGTTGCTTGCACGAGCTACATTCTAGAGGATTCCGACAGATTCATCAATGAATTATCGTGCTCTCGTGTTACTGACTGCAACAATCCATGGCGTTGATCACCATCAATCCCGCTGCTCGTGCAGGGCGAGTTGTTCGCATATCCATGGGCGCAGGGCGGCGTGGGTTTTATCTAGCAACGGATCGGCGGCCATCACCTCGTCCGCGAGGCTGCGCGCCTCTCGGAGCAATGTGGGATCGGCCAGAAAATCGGCGAATTTCAGGTCGGCGATGCCGCTTTGCGCGGTGCCCAACAAATCTCCGGGTCCGCGCAGTCGCAGATCGACTTCTGCTATGACAAAACCATCGATGCTATCCACGAGAGCTTGCAGTTTTTCGAGCGCTTCGGGCTGCTTCGAATCGGTCAACAAAATGCAGTAGGACTTGTGTTCACCGCGTCCGATGCGGCCACGCAACTGGTGCAACTGCGCCAGGCCGAAACGTTCGGCGTGGTGAATGATCATGATGTTAGCATTGGGCACATCGACCCCCACTTCAATGACGCTGGTGGCGACCAGTGCATGGGTATCACCCACGCGAAAAGCCTGCATGGTCTGCTCTTTTTCCTCGCCGCTCATTTTTCCATGGAGCAATGCGGTGCGATGAGGTTTCAGTCGCTTCTGCCATTTCTCAAAGGCCTCGGTGGCGGATTCCGCTTTGATATTTTCCGATTCTTCAACGAGCGGATAAACCAGATAAGCCTGCCGCCCTTCCTGCATATGCTGCTTCAGGAAAGCGGTGATGTCCGAGACCTTCGGATCCTTGCGCAGAGCGGTGACGACTTTTCCTCGATTCGCCGGGCGCTCATCGAGCACGGAAACATCGAGGTCGCCGTAGAGCGTGAGTGTCAGCGTGCGCGGAATCGGCGTGGCTGTCATCACAAGAACATCGGGTTTGATGCCATGCGAAATCAGACGCGCGCGCTGGGAGACACCAAATTTGTGTTGTTCATCGATGACAACAAATCCTAGATCGGGAAACGCGCTGGCGTCATGGAGCAAAGCATGCGTGCCGATGATGATTTGCGCACGCCCCTGCTCCTCGGTGTGCGATTGTTCCTCGCGAGTACCCGTGCGCAGAGAGATACGGACGCCTAACGGTGAGAGCCATTTTTGGAACGTGAGATAATGCTGCTCGGCAAGAATCTGGGTGGGCGCCATCAATGCGGCCTGACAACCGGAATCGATGGCTAATAGCATCGAGGCCATCGCAACGAAGGTCTTGCCGGAACCTACGTCGCCTTGCAACAAGCGGTTCATCGGCCGCGGACTGCGCATATCGGCAAGGATTTCCTTGATCGAGCGCTTCTGCGCGTGGGTCAGATCGAAGGGCAAGGATGCGTAAAAGGCTTTGAGCAAGGTAGTCTTGGTGCCTAACACACGACCGGCATGATCGAGATGACGAGTTCTGCGCCATACCACATTGAGTTGCAGGATGAAAAATTCCTCCAAGGCGAATCGCCGTCTCGCCGCTTGAGCAGCTTCCAAAGAATCCGGAAAATGCACGGCGCGCAGGTCGTCGAAACGCGATCTTCCGCTGGCAACTTCGAGAGGGAAGACAAAACTCGCGGGATCGATACGCAGCAGCAAAAAATGCAAGATGTCGCGAAGGCGGCGTTGCGCCACACCGCTGATGTTTTTGTAGATCGGCACCATGCGCCCGACGTGGATGGACTCCGCATCTTCGTCACGTATGATTTCGAATTCCGGATGATCGATGACCAGCTTTCCTTTGAAATCCTTCACTTTGCCGTAAACGATCACTTCATGACCCGCGGCCAGCATTTTCGAGAGAAACGGCATGTTGAACCATCGGCATGTGATTTTGTTAGATCCGAACACCCCACCCGCGCCATTGAGAATCACCGCCTCATAGGCCGCGTATGACGACGAAAACCGCATGGCGCGCGCATCGATGACCATGCCGCGCAGGCAAACCGCATGAACTGTGGGCATTGCCGGAAAAGCATCGAAACTTCTCCTGTCCTCATGACGCTTGGGCAGATGCATGATCAGATCGCCATAGGTCGAAAAGCCCGCCGCTTTGAGAGAGGCAATTTCCTTATGCGTCAGAAACGAGGAATTTTCTAACAGATAGGACGCGGACAAATGCTGCGGCGCTTCGGGCATGACGATGTGCTATGATGATCGCAAATCAGAGAACTGCCAACTCCAAATGCTCATTTGAACATACTTTTCCCTCATCTCTTGCTTGCGAACCGAATGAACCCGAAGTAGGGTCTGCTCATGATCCGTTTTCTCCATACCCGCATTCGCGTCAAGGACATCGAGGCCTCCATTTCCTTTTACAAAAAACTTGGCTACCAGGAGGGTGTGAAAAAAGCCTCACCCCAGGGCAATCAGTTGGCATTTCTGGAGCTACCAGGAAACGACGTTTTTTTGGAACTATGTTATTCTCCTGATTATGACGCACGTTGCCCCGAGGATTTGATGCATACTTGTCTCGGCGTGCCGGACATCATCACGTATTGCGATCAGCTGGAGAAATCAGGGATCGAGATCTGGCCCAGCGGATGGCGGGAAAAGTTTCTCCAGAATGAGAAAAAAATGGCCTTTGTCACCGATCCTGACGGCTACGAAGTGGAAATTCTCGAGAGACCTTAGTGCGATCAGCATCAGCGCTTGGGAGCCAGAACTTTCACGATTGCGCCAATGTTGCGGCGGATCATCTCTTCATAGCTATCGACGTTGGTGCCATCTGCGATCAATGGTTCCGCCAAAACGATGCCGCTGTCTTTGGTCAGCGTTGCGAGGATTTTCGGGTTGGACTCCTTTTCCGGAAAAATCGCTACGACATGATGGTCCTTCAGTGTCTTCACCAAGGCCGCCAATTCCGCAGTCGCCGGCGTTTGCTCGCGGTTGATTCCCTGCACGGGAAAAGCAGTAAAATGGTAGTCATCGCAAAAGTAGCCAAAAGCGTCGTGAGCGGTGGCGAGGTGCCGGTTTTCTTTGGGAATCCTGGCGATTTCCCGACGCGCCCAGCGGTCGAGCTCCTCAAGCCGCATGCGATACTGCGCGGCATTTTTTTCAAACACAGCCTTGTGACCGGGATCCGCTAACACCAATTCGGCACACACGACTTGCGTCGCTCGGCGGAAATTTTCGATCGAATGCCACCAATGGGGATCGACCCCATGGTGATGCTCTCCTGCATGTTCATGCTCGGAATGCGTGCAGGAACTTTCCCGCGATGGCAATGTAGCGCCTACTTCCACCACTTTGGCACTCGTGCCGACGATGCTTTTCAAAGTTGGCAGGTAAGGTTCCAGTCCCTTGCCGGAAACAAAATACAATGTCGCAGCCGCAGTGGATTTCAACTGTTGAGCATCAGGCTCGAAATGATGCGGATCTCCGGTTTTTCCGATCAAATCAATGATGATCACATGCTCACCTCCGATGTTTTGCAAAAGATTCGTGAGCAAGGGATGCAAGGTCACGACTTTGACTTGCGCCGAAGCGGCAAGTGACAGGCATAACCAGAAACACAGTGTTTTCATGCGATGAGAATGACATAGTTTGATGCTAACGCAATCAATATGCGATAAAATATGCGCTTCATCGGCGCAAAGCGACTCTCTAACGATTTTGGCATCGCTGTTTTCGAGCCATCACAATTCTTGACACAAGCATCGCCCGCGCTACCCTTCGCCTTCTGTCATGAAGCCTTCATCCATCACCAAATACCGACCATTCCCTCCGGTTTCGTTACCGGACCGGACTTGGCCGGATCAGTCCATCACGCAAGCTCCCATCTGGTGCTCGGTGGACCTACGCGATGGCAATCAGGCCCTGCCGACGCCGATGTCGGTCGAAGAAAAACTCGAATATTTCGATCTGTTGGTGCGGATCGGCTTCAAGCAGATTGAAGTTGGCTTTCCCTCGGCGTCCGACACCGAATTTCATTTCGTGCGGCGTTTGATCGAGGAAAACCGCATTCCTGCCGATGTCACGATCCAGGTGCTGGTGCAGGCGCGTGAGCATTTGATCCAACGGAGTTACGAGAGTCTCCAAGGTGTGAAGCAGGCGATCGTCCATCTCTACAACCCGACCAGCACCTTGCAGCGCAGAGTCACTTTCCACAACGCAACGCGCGAAGATACCCGAGCGATCGCCGTGCAGGGAGCGCAGTGGGTGAAACAATATGCCGCGTTGGCTCCCGAGACCGACTGGACCTTTCAATACTCGCCGGAAAGTTTCAGCGACACCGAGCTCGATTTCGCGCTCGAATGCTGTCACGCGGTGATGGATGTCTGGCAGCCCACGCCTCAGAAAAAAGTGATTCTCAATTTGCCAAATACCGTCGAGTGGTGTTTGCCCAACGTCCATGCGGACCAGATCGAATGGATGTGCCGCAACATTCGGAACCGCGATAGTGTCATCATTTCCCTACACACGCACAACGACCGCGGCACCGGCACAGCATCCACCGAGCTCGGTTTGTTAGCCGGCGCGGATCGCGTGGAAGGCACGCTGTTTGGCAATGGCGAGCGCACCGGCAACCTGGATATCGTCACGGTCGCGTTGAACATGAACAGTCATGGATTGGATACAGGATTGGACTTTTCTGATCTGGCATCGGTGCGCGAAGTATACGAACGCTGCTGCCGTCTGGTCGTGCCGGAGCGCCAGCCATACGCGGGCGAATTGGTCTTCACCGCATTTTCAGGATCGCATCAGGACGCCATCAAAAAAGGTCTCGACCGCCGCGATCAGGAACGCGCGGCCAGCTCGGAAGTCATATCTTGGGCGGTGCCTTACCTGACGATAGATCCGCAGGACATAGGCCGCAGCTACGAGGCGATCATCCGGATCAACTCGCAATCGGGCAAAGGCGGCGTGGCTTACATTCTCGATCGCGAACACGGTCTGGATCTGCCGAAAACCATGCACCCGCAGGTGGGCAAGTTTATTTATGATCTGGCCGACCAGTGGGGTCGAGAAATGTCTGCCGACGAGATCGGCGAGGCGTTTCATCAACACTTTGCCAATGTCTCCCATCCGCTTGATGTCACCGAGTATGAACTCATTCACCTTACCGATGAACGCGGCGTGGTCGAGTGCCGGGCGACCATCGTGCACGAATCTAAGTCCAAGGAAATCATCGGTCGCGGCAACGGACCGATCAACGCCTTCGTGCACGCGCTGGAGGGCGCTGGATTGAAGGACTTTAAGGTGACCGATTACCGCTCGCATGCGGTGCGCGGTGGATCAGATGCCAGTGCTGCCGCCTATGTCCAACTTCAGTCGGACGACGGGCGTTTGCTGTGGGGAGCGGGCATCGACAATTCCATCGAAATGGCCGGCTTACGAGCGCTTGTCAGTGCCTGGAATCTGCTGCATCCCGCACAAGCCTGACTCCACAGTTGACGAATCGCTTTTCATGAGTAAAGAAACGGGCGTATGAACGAGAATCAGAGCATAGAAAAAGAACAACCAGAGGATCCGGCCCTGGCCTCAGCCGAAGAAATGGACACGGGCGATCAGGCGCAGGCCATGGCCGAGGAAGTCGCGCGCTGGCGCGATCTGGCGGTGCGCACGGCAGCGGATTTCGACAATTTCCGCAAGCGCGTGGCGCGCGAACGCGAGGAAGCCGTGCGTTTCGGCAACCAAGATCTGTTAGAACAATTGATCCCCATTCTGGATAATTTCGAAATGGGCATGATGGCGGCTGCCAGCGATACGAGCTCGATGATCTACATCGGCATGGACATGGTGCGCAAGCAGTTCAACGAATTTCTCACGCAGCAAGGTGTGGAGGAAATCGTCGCACTGCATGCGGCCTTCGATCCTAACATGCACGAGGCCGTGAGCGAAGAAGTGAGCGCCAAGCATGCACCGGGTAGCGTGATTCGCGTGTTGCGCCGCGGTTTCCGTCTGCGCGACCGTCTGTTGCGCCCGGCGAATGTGGTGGTGGCCAAGGCCCAGGAAGAATCAGCCGAATAAAACATCATGGCGGAAAAACGCGACTATTACGAAATCCTCGGCGTGAGCAAATCGGCCAGTGCCGATGAGATCAAAAAAGCTTATCGGAAATTGGCGATGCAATGGCATCCTGATAAAAATCAGGGAGACAAAGCGGCTGAGGAAAAATTCAAAGAGCTGGGCGAAGCTTACGATGTGCTCAGCAATGAGGACAAACGCGCAGCTTATGATCGCTATGGACACCAAGCCTTCAGTGGTCCGGGCGGCGGTGGTGGAGGCGGCGGCTTCCATGACCCAATGGACTTGTTCCGCGAAGTTTTCGGCGGCGCATTTGGCGGAGGCTTCGAAGACATGTTCGGCGGCGGTGGTGGTCGTCGCAAGAGCGGCAAACAACGCGGTAGCGATTTGCGCTACGATCTGGAACTTTCGTTAGAAGAAGCCGCGCGCGGGGTGGAAAAAGAATTGCTGATCGAGCGCTACGTTTCCTGTGAGAGCTGCGGCACTACGGGATCGAAAAGCGGCAGCGGCACAAAAAAATGCCACACTTGCGGCGGTCGCGGTGTGGTGACCCGCTCGGCCGGCATTTTTGTCCAACAAAGCGAGTGCCCCACCTGCCATGGCACTGGCGACCTGATCTCTGATCCCTGCGATTCCTGTCGTGGCGAGGGCCGCGTGCAGAAGGAAACCAGCATCAAGATCCGCATCCCTGCGGGTGTCGATACCGGTACGCGCCTACGCTCCACCGGCCATGGCGATGCGGGACTTCGCGGCGGCCCCTCCGGTGATCTTTATGTATTCCTCATCGTCAAGAAACACGATTTCTTCGAACGCGATGGCAATGATCTCATCTGCGAGGTGCCGATCTCATTCGTGACCGCCGCTCTGGGGGGCGAGACTAAGGTCCCCACACTCGACGGTCAGGCCTCGATCAAAATTCCCGCAGGCACTCAAGGCGGCACCGTTTTCCGCCTTAAGGAAAAAGGCATGTCCAACCTCAGTGGCGGACGTCGCGGTGATTTGCACGTGTCCATGCAGGTCGAGGTACCCACCAAGCTGAACAGCGAACAGCAGGAAAAACTCCGCGCTTTCGGAGAATCGATCGGCGAGAAAAACAAACCGATGGAGGAAAGCTTCTTTGCTAAGGCGAAGCGGTTTTTCGACAGATAAGGAATTCGATTATGGCGAGATTCTATCTTCCTCCCGCAGCATGGCAATCCGTCGCTCAGCTGGAGGAAGAAGAGTCCCGGCATTGTTCGCAAGTGCTGCGTCTTTCGGCAGGTGATGACATCACCGTGTTCGATGGGTGTGGCCGCTCGGCGAAGGCAACCATTCGACAGGTGAGCAAAAACGCCGTCGCAATCGAATTGGGCGAGGAAACGCTGGATGCCGAGCCACGTCCCATCATCACCTTGGCCCAGGCCGTGCCCAAGGGGAAGACGATGGATTGGATCATAGAAAAAGCCGTGGAACTCGGCGTCTCGCGGATTATCCCAATCGTCACCCGCTATACCATCGTGAAATACGATGCATCCGAGGCGGTCAAAAAAGCCGAAAAATGGCAGAAGGTCGCACTGGAAGCCTGCAAACAGTGCGGGCAAAACCGGATGCCTGTGGTTGAAGTCCCGCAGGACGGTCGGACATTTCTTTCACAACCGCGCGCGGGAGGTCGCATCATCGCCTCGCTGGCGCCAGGAGCTTTTCCACTGAAACAAGTGATCGATGAGCTGGCGACCGAAGAGGAGATCACGATCATGATCGGACCCGAGGGCGATTTTTCCAACGAAGAAACGCAACTCGCACTGGATGCCGGCTATCGCCCCGCAACCCTCGGATCCCTTGTGCTACGAAGCGAAACGGCAGCGCTGTATGCTCTGGCTTCCTTGCGTTGCCTGCTCAGTTGCTAGAACCCATCCAACCAAGGATGCGTTGCTGGTGTGCGATGACTTCATCGGCATCGTATGTTTTTTTCTCCGCGCACGACCACACCACGCCGGGCCAGGCGATATCCGCCTGATGGCGACCAACGATGTGAATGTGCAATTGGGACACCTGATTGCCGATCGCTGCCACGTTAACCTTTTCCACACCAGGCCACTGCGCCATACCTTCGGAAAAAAGCCGCATGCTCTCGCATACCGACTGGAATTGCGCGGACGAAAGCTGGTGCAGTTCGGTCACGGATGCATCCACTTCCGGCACTAACAGAATCCAAGGGAAATGAGCTTGATCCTTCAGCAGCACACGACAAATCCCATGAACCCCGAGATCATAGCTGCCACGTGCCAACCGATCATGTAACACAAAAGACATAAGCAAACTTTGTCTTTTCATCACAGAAATGCAACCCTCGAAAGATTCGATGGGCCTGAAGTCCGTGCCTTTAAAGATTCGGAATGATGATGAATGCATTCGTATTTCGTCCCATCGGGACGATTCATCAAAGCCCACGGTGCAACCGTGGGTTCATTCACAAAAAAACCTTCGCGTCCCAAAGGGACGATTCATGGAGCGACACGCTGCCGTTTGATCAATCGGTATGATCCTCGATAATGTCGTTGAGTCCTCTGAGTCGAAGCGTTCCCCAATGAGGCGTCCCGTTGGGACGCAAAAAATCTGATGAGGTGAAGTTACCCACGGCTTCACCGTGGGCTGACATGAGTCGTCCTTTTAGGACGAAAAAGCCATAGCCAATCCTTAAAAGCATTGGACGGAAGTCCGCGCTCCCATGGCAATCCCGCATAAGTCACGCATTGCCAAAAGAATCGTCTGGCGATATCTTGAGGGTGTGCCCTTGCCCACCCGCCAAAGCCTCACCGAACTGCTATCCCCGCGACGCCGATATCTCGTGGGCGTCTCAGGCGGCGCGGATTCCGTGGCGTTGGTGCATCTTCTGCTGGAAGCGG
>JBJOMZ010000013.1:0-33902 GCA_046052105.1 Verrucomicrobiota bacterium
GGGTGATTTTTTGTGAAAAGGGCAGCGGGCGTATCGCCATTTTGGCGGACCATGCGGGATCGCCATAAAAGGCCACCATGTCGCGATCGAAGAGCAGGCCCTTGTGATCCATCGGCGTGAGGTTGGGTGCGTTTTCTAGTCGATGCAGGAGAGCGAGTTGATTGGCGAGAAAGGCCTCGGCGAAGGTGTAGCGGCCAGGTTGTTCGACAAAATAATCCACCATGCCCCATCCCATGTAGCCATACCATGTGGGCTCAACATAGCCGGCCATCTGTCGCACGCCAGCGCTGTGCATCCATGCTAGCGCCATGGCATCGATGCCATCGATCCGGCCCATGAGGCAGTTACCACAGGGAAGATAGACCTTGGGCTTGTCGTTCCGCACGGGGTGTTCTTTGAGTTGCAAATCGCGACCATATATTTCGCCATCGCGTGAGTGAAAAGAGCCGTTTTTGTAGCGAAAGCCGGGCTGCCAATCTCGGGTGGTGGCATGTCCGGAAGTTATGATGAGCTGCGTGGATGGATCAGCAAAAGCAGCGGCCAGCTCGGCAATGCTATCGGCATCATCGAGCGGTATCTCTCTCTCCACTCCGTCGCTATTTTTGACGGAATGCCCGCGCGGCACCAGTTCATCAAAGCATTCCGCTTCCTCGCACATTTTGGTAGCGATGCGTGTCCCAGACACGGTGCGGCGGATTTCCAGAGGTTTCACCTCGTTGACAATCTTCATGGCGTCGTCAGCCGTTCGTCCTGTGATCACGCCCCAGCAGGCATCGGTGTAGGGATCGGCATCGATCTGACGCATCAGCTGGTGGAACCGGTTGATGAACTTTCCATCGACAAGCTCGCAGGTTCCCACCACCGCGACAAAACGCGGGGGATTTTTTTGCAGCGCTGGCATGGCTTCTCCGAGATCGCGATCGCAAACGATCACGGTGGCGTCGTGTTTTTTTGTCAGGGAATCAATCACGCCCTGCCACTGCGCTTGCGCTTTGGTTTGTTTCCACGTGAGTATCGCATAGGTGGAATCCGCAGCGCTCATGGTGCCCCAAGGCATGGCGATGACCAGAAGCACCCATAGGGGAAGAACTTGTCGATTCATCTGCCCGACCATGATGGCATGTTCCTCATGCGACAAGTCTGGAATGGTGCTCGGACAGGGGTAATACGAGAAAATACAATTACGGCAATCGTCACGGAGAGGGAGCGCATGCGTATGCTATGACCATGGTTCCGATGAATTTGAGGAGCAGGCGATTCGTTTTCTGACGGGTTGCGGTCATAATCGATCCAGTCGAGCACAGCGGATACTTTCTCCATCTTTTCGAAAAAAGTCATCTCACCAAGGTCAATCTCTGCTCTTGGCGAATGCCCCATCACGCGGTAGAATCAGGGCATGTCATCCACATTCGGCCATGCTTTCCGCATTCATACATTCGGCGAATCCCACGGTGGAGCTGTGGGCGTGATTGTGGACGGCTGTCCGCCGCGCGTTCCGATCACACATGAGATGATCCAGGCCGCGCTTGATCGGCGTAGACCGGGCCAGTCTGAAATCGTGACTCCGCGCAAGGAAGCGGATACGGCGGAAATCTTGTCGGGTGTCCAGGATGACTTGACGCTCGGAACTCCGATTGCCATTTCTGTAAAAAACACGGACCAGCGTCCCGGTGCCTATGACGAGATGGCGCTGAAATACCGTCCCTCACACGCCGATTACACTTACGATGCGAAATATGGCATCCGCGCTCTATCCGGTGGTGGTCGCGCCTCGGCACGCGAGACCATCGGTCGCGTAGCCGCCGCTGCGATCGCCCTGCAGGTGTTGCGCACCCACATTCCCGACATCGAAGTGTTGGCTTGGGTGAAATCCATTCAGCATTTGGAAGCGACAGTCGACTCCGCCACCATCGACGCTTCTACCATCGAAAGCAACATCGTGCGCACCGGCGATCCTGCGATGGTCGAACCGATGATCGAGCACATCAAGGCTATCCGCAGTGAGGGGAACTCAGTGGGCGGAGTGATCGAATGCGTGATTCGCGGATGCCCTCCGGGGCTGGGTGAGCCGATTTTCGACAAGCTGGAAGCGGATCTGGCCAAGGCCATGTTGTCGATTCCCGCGACCAAAGGTTTTGAAATCGGTTCGGGGTTTGCCGGGACTCGTCTCACAGGTCGAGAACACAATGATGCTTTTGTGATGGATGGTGACACCGTGCGCACCACCAGCAACCGCTCCGGCGGCATCCAAGGCGGGATTAGCAATGGTGAATCCATCGTGTTTCGCGTCGCATTCAAACCCACTGCCACGATCATGACCAGCCAGCAAACGGTAACCAGCGATGGACAGAATACCGAACTCCAGGGCAAGGGGCGCCATGATGCCTGCGTGCTGCCCCGCGCCGTGCCCATTGTGGAAGCCATGGCCATCCTGGTGCTTACGGATCATTTCCTGCGTCAGCGGGCGCTCAACCACTGAGGGGCATGATCGATGATCTGATGTCCCACCCGTATGTGAGCCTCGGTGCCATCGTGTTGGGCATCGCAGCGGTCTGTGCCGTCATCGCCGTTCTGCGCGGTGTGTTTCGTCTCATCATCCATACATCAATGCTGACGTGCGCGATTTGGGTCGGCTACCGAGTATGGATCTTGACGCCCGATTGGGGAAGTTCGTGGTCCCATCCCTCGCCCTTATGGTTGCCCTATGTCCTTCCGGTAGGCACAGGCATCCTTACCTTGCTCGCTTTGCGGAAACTCTTCCGATTTGTTTCTTCTCCCTTGCGATTCCTCGCCGCCCAACCCGAGTCATCCTCGGGAAAATGGGTTTCTGCCAGCCTGAGTCTTTTGCCTACTGCACTTCTCTGCCTCATGGCCGCATTGCTCATTCGGCACTTGGGCACTTTGCGGCAAGTGGAAGATCCCGACACACGCTCAATCAGTGTTCTCTGGAAGGACGTGATCGATCGCTACATTCCCCCATCCTGGTTGCAACGCATCGATCCGATCACCGACCCCCTGCGGCTGACTCTGGCACAATGGATTTCCTTTTCCGGCGGATCATCCGCCCCGCGCGCCACTGCCGTTTCTGATCCACAAGCATTGGATTCTTCATGGATTTCCGATCCCAAATGGCGAAAATTGTTAGAGCAAAAGCGCTACGGAGAAATCCTGCGCGATCCCCAACTCGATCAAGCGCTACGCGACCCGCGGATACAAAAAGTGCTCTTGGAATTGCGCCAACAACTGTCGCCTTGAGAAACACGAATGTTGTCGACGGCATCCGTATTTTTTGCTCGCACTGTGCATTCCCTGTGACATGTTGTTGCCAACGCATATGAACCGTCGTCATCTTCTCGCATTGCTACCCGCCGCTGCTGCTGCCACCGCCACACGCTCGTGGGGCAAGGCGCTTGATTCCGCCATCGTCACGGAAGCCGGATTCACCATTTCGGTCCAATGCTGGTCGCTGAAAAAATTCAGCCTTTTTGAGGCGATCGAAAAATCCGCTCAGGCCGGGGCGCAGGGAGTGGAGATCTTCTCTGGGCAAATCCTCAGTCCCGAGCATAAGAATGTGAAAGTCGGTCACGACATGCCATCGGAGATGATCACTGCGATGCAGGAGCATGCGAAGAAGCACAAGATCGCCATCGTGAACTACGGCGTGGTGGCCATCCCTAACAACGAAGCCCAGGCCCGCAAGGTGTTCGATTTCGCCAAAACGCTGGGACTCTATGGGGTGAGCACGGAGTCTATTGGCTCCATCGACGTGCTGGAAAAGCTCGCTAGGGAATACGACATCAAGTTGTGCTTCCACAATCATCCGAAACCTACCGCACTGTGGAATCCGGATACCATTATGAAAGCGATCGAAGGTCGCCACGCCAACCTCGGCTTCTGCGCGGACCTCGGTCACTGGGCTTCCTCGGGATTGAACCCGCTCGATGTCATCAAACAAATCGCGCCGCGTGTGCATGCCTTCCACATGAAGGACCGCACCAGCATCACCGGCCCCACGCACGATGAGATTTTTGGCAAAGGAATCATCGATCTCACTGCGATCCTCGATGAAGTGCGCAAGCACGGCTTCAAGGGCAACGTCACCATCGAATACGAACACAACTGGGACAACAACGTGCCCGACATTACCGGGTGCGTGAACTTCCTCCGCGACTACGCGAAGAAAAAAGCGTGATGATTTGTTAGATCGTTTGTGGCAGATACGGCACAAGGCATCATTTTGCGTCTCACCAAGTTGACGGAGACGAGCCTCATCGTTCGCTGGTCCACGGTGGAGCAAGGAATCATCGATACAGTGGCGAAGGGAGCGCGAAATCCGAAAAGCTCATTCGCGGGAAAACTCGATCTCTTCTTTGCGGCTGAGTTTTCTTGGCAGGCAGCCAAGCGTGGGAAATTGCATCATCTGAGCGAGTGCAACGTGCTCGATTTCCGTGAGGGGTTGCGTCGGGATTATCACACGATGATGCTGGCCGGGTATTGTTGCGGGTTGATAGAACAAATTTCAGAACCGGAGCACCCGCAACCCGAAATGCACGATCTCCTCTGTCGCGCTCTCCGGCATCTGTCCGAGGAAGGTGCTAGTGTCAGAGCGCTGCGCCACTTCGAACGCGAACTTGCCCGCCTTCAAGGTGTCGGCCGCGATCGCGGCGAAGCCTTTGTGGAATTGGCGGACATTGGTGCCAGCCTCCCCCAACTCCGCAGTGACCTCATCCAACGCTTGCGCTGAAGGAGCGCTCCATTACTCTTCTTCGGTCGGGGATTCCTCGGGTTCTGGTGCGGACTGAAGTCCGCGCTCCGTTTCGTCCTCGCCATCGGGGATGACTTTGGCGATGTCTTGGAGGAACTCGCCTTCCTTCATGGTCAAGAGTTTCACGCCTTGGGCATTTCTTCCGGTTTCGCGGATGGTGTTGACTTTGATGCGGATGCTGAGACCGCTGTTGGTCATGAGCATGAGTTCATCTTGTTCCTCGACTGTCACCGCACCAACGACATTGCCGGTTTTTTCGGTGATCTTCATCGTGATGATGCCCTTGCCTCCACGCGATTGCAGGCGGTATTCCTCAAAAGCCGTGCGTTTGCCTAGACCGTTTTCGGCGGCCACAAGCAAGGTGCTGCCGGGGGTGACGAGCGCGAGGCTGACGACGTGGTCACCTTCTTCGGGGCGGATGCCCCAGACGCCTGTCGCCGTGCGACCCATGCTGCGGGCTTGTTCCTCGTGGAAACGGATGCTGATGCCGTGGCGGGTGACGAGGATGACCTCATCGTTGCCGCTGGTGAGGCGCACGCCGATG
Source organism: Verrucomicrobiota bacterium (assembly GCA_046052105.1). Classification (GTDB taxonomy): domain Bacteria; phylum Verrucomicrobiota; class Verrucomicrobiia; order Verrucomicrobiales; family Akkermansiaceae; genus UBA956. The sequence continues at coordinate 5,310 of JBJOMZ010000013.1, forward strand.
AGCTCATCGCCTTCTTCGAGATTGATCGCATTGAGACCAGCCTTGCGATAGTTGCGGTAATCGTTGAGCGGGGTTTTTTTCACCAGACCCACTTTCGTGGCGAAGAGGATAAAGCCAGCTTCGTCGCGGAATGTAATGTCGTTGTTGTTTTCATCGGTGACGCGCTCGAGGCGCAGCAGCGCGGCGATTTTTTCCTCGGGCTGGAGGTTGAGCACGTTGCGGATGCCACGGCCTTTCGCGGCGCGTGAACCTTCGGGGATGTCATAGACGCGCTCGACGTACACGCGACCGGTGTTGGTGAAGAACATCAGGTAATCGTGCGCCTGGGTGGAGAAGAGATGCTCGATGAAGTCATCCTCTTGATCGCCGGATGCGCGGGTTTCCATGCCGCGCAGGCCTTTGCCGCCGCGCGCCTGCACGCGGAACTCACTGGCAGGAGTGCGCTTGATGTAGCCGCGATGAGTGAGCGTGACAATCATCGAGTCGTTGGCGATGAGGTCCTCGATGGCGATCTCGCCTTCATCGGGAAGGATGGGGCAACGGCGGGGTGTGCCGTATTTTTCGCCGATGGCGCGGAGCTCGTCCTTGATGATGGTGAGCACGCGGATTTCGCGGGCGATGATGTCCATGAAGTCGATAATCTCGGCGAGCACGCTGTCGTATTCGCCCTTGATCTTGTCGCGCTCCATGCCGGTGAGTTGATAGAGTCGGAGTTCGAGGATGGCATTGACCTGGCGCTCGGAGAAAACGTAGGTGTCGCCCTGAACCGAGGCCTGAGAGCGGATGAGAATGCCAAGGCTTTCCGCGGTCTTGACAGGGAAGGTGTAGGAGGCGAGGCGCTCGCGGGCTTCGTCGCGGTTTTTCGACGAGCGGATGATGTGGATGAAGTCGTCGAGGTGACCGAGTGCGAGCAGATAGGCTTCGAGGTTTTCGGCACGGTCTTCTGCCTTGCGCAAAAGGTATTTCGTGCGACGCACGACGACTTCGCGGCGGTGCTCGATGTAGCAATCGATCGCGTCCTTCAGCGTGAGCATCTTCGGGCGCTTCTCGTGGATGGCCAGCATGTTGATGCTGTAGGAAGTATCCATGCTGGTGAGCTTGAAGATTTGGTTGGCGACAACCTGCGGGCGGGCATCGCGCTTCAGCTCGATCTCAATGCGCGTTTCCTCATCGGAAAGATCTCGCATGCTGGAGATGCCGGTGAGGATTTTTTCATTCACCAGCTCAGCGATCCGTTCTTGCAATGTTGCGCGGTTGACTCCGTGCGGCACTTCGCGGATCGTGAGAATGCTCTTGCCGCCTTCTTGTTCATCGATCTCGATGCGACCGCGCAAACGCACTGATCCACGTCCCGTGCGCATGTATTCCTCGATGCCCTTGAGGCCGCGGATCTCGCACTTGCCTGCGAAGTCGGGGCCTTTGACGTATTGCATCAATTCCGGCAAGGTGATGTCTGGCTTGTCGATCTGCGCGCAAATGGCATCGACGATCTCGCGCAGGTTATGCGGCGCGAGGTTGGTTGCCATACCCACGGCGATGCCGGTACCGCCGTTGACCAACAAATTCGGAAACGCGGCGGGGAGAACAGTAGGCTCGGTGAGTCGCTCGTCGTAGTTCGGCACGAAATCGACGGTTTCCTTTTCCAGGTCCTCCATCATCGCCATGCCGAGGTGGGTGAGCCGCGCTTCCGTATATCGCATCGCGGCGGGAGGGTCACCTTCCACCGAACCGAAGTTGCCCTGACCATCGATGAGCGTCTCGCGCATCGTCCAATGCTGACCCATGTTCACCAAGGTCGGATAAATCACCGCTTCGCCGTGTGGGTGGTAGTTACCCGAGGTATCGCCGCAAATCTTCGCGCACTTGATGTGCTGCTTGCCCGGGGCCAGATTCAACTCGCGCATGGCAAACAGAATGCGTCGCTGCGAAGGCTTCAATCCATCGCGCACATCGGGGAGCGCGCGGGAAATGATCACGGACATCGAATAGTCGAGGAAGGAGGTCGAGAGTTCCTCGGCGACGGAGATTGGTTTGATGTGGTCGTTGGACATTGTCTTGACGATTGCGTTTGGAGGGTTGCACCAGCGCGCGCTCATTGTTCCGAAATACCCATAAATAGGCAAGGAATAAGCGCCAAAAACGGCATAAAAATCGCGTTTTTGAATAAAAATAATTGACTGGTCAGACTGGTCGATTTATAATGTTTTCCATGAAGACGATAGCGGCGTATGATGCGAAGTCAAAGTTCTCGGAACTCCTGCGTGCGGCTGCGGCGGGAGAGGTGTTTGTCATCACTCGCAATGGTCAGCGGATGGCGGAATTGCGGCCTTGCTCGCCTGTGGTGAAGCTCCGGAAACGTGGTATGATGAAGAAGGCGATCGGCCCGGTTCCGGTTGATTTCAATGAACCATTATCGGAGTTCGAGGATTACCAATGAGACTGCTGCTGGATACCTGTGCACTGCTCTGGTTTTTGCGTAACGATGCGGAACTTTCCGAAGCGGCGGCGACTGCCATCGAAAATCCGGAAAACGAAGTGTTCGTCAGTGTGGTGAGCATTTGGGAGATCGCGATCAAGGCCAGTCTCGGCAAAATCAAGGTTCCGGTTGGCTTGGAAAAAGGACTGGAGCAAAAACTGATCGAGGCGGGTTTTTCCCTATTGGATGTATCGTATCGGCATGCGGCGGGGGTATATTCCTTGCCGAAAGTCCACACGGATCCTTTTGATCGATTGCTCATCAGTCAGTGCCGTGCGGAAAAGCTCATCGCCGTGACTAGCGATGTGCATTGGTCGGCTGCGGCATATGGGGTGCGGGTTTTGTGGTGATGGACAGAACAGACTGGAAGCCAGTTTGCCGAGACAGGCGGGACGCTTGTCCTCCTGTTACACATCAAGATTGCGCACGTTGAGCGCGTTGTCTTCGATGAAGCGTTTTCTGGGCTCGACGATGTCGCCCATAAGCACATCGAACATCTTGTCAGCTTCGACGGCGTTGTCTTCATCGAGGCGGACGCGGAGGAACTGGCGTTTGGTGGGATCCATGGTCGTTTCGAAGAGCTCTTTGGCGTTCATCTCACCGAGACCTTTGAATCGTTTGATCTGCATGCCACGGCGGCCGATCTCTAACACTTTTTCTAACACATCGGTGATGGCGAAAATGGGCGTGACGGATTTTTTATCACCTTCTCCCTCGATGAGTTCGAAGATCGGTTTGTCGGGCGAAAAGAAGTTGGAGGTATCGAGTCCTTTTTCGCGCAACTTGATCATCAACTTGTCGATGGCATGAGACTCATGGAGTTCCTTCAGAACGGCGCGGCGGGAGATTTGATTGGTGTTCGCGGCGAGCTCTTCTTCCGTGAGGCTTTCGCCGAAGAGGCGAAGGTCGCGGTTTTCCGCCGCGAAGGCACGCAGGGTATCGTCGTTGGTGAAGTAGTGAATTTTCTCCTCATTGCCCTGGCGCACGCGCACCATGTAGGCGGGGAGGGTAGTGCCTTGACCGGCGGCGAGATAATCGGCGAAGTTGCCGCCACTGCGTTGGATGGAATCGGCGTAACGGGTCAATTGCGCGATGTTTTCCAGCACCATGCGCAGTTCATCAGCGGAGAGCAGGGCGTCGTTGGCGATGGAGCGCAGCGAAACATCACCTGCTCCGAGGTCGATGAGAATCTTGTTCAGTTCGTTGTCGTCCTGCACATACTCAGCTCGTTTTTTACGAGTGACGAGATAGAGCGGTGGTTGCGCGATGTAAAGGTGACCGCGTTTGACCAACTCTGGCATGTGGCGACAGAAAAAGGTCAGCAACAAGGTGCGGATGTGCGAGCCGTCGACGTCGGCGTCGGTCATGATGATGATTTTGTGATAGCGGATTTTTTCGACGTTGAACGCGCCCTCCATCTCGCCATCGCCGATACCCGCGCCGATAGCGGTGATCATGGACTGAATCTCTTTGTTTTGCAGCGCGCGGTGAAGTCGGGATTTCTCGACGTTGATCAGCTTACCGCGAAGGGGAAGGATCGCCTGCGTGCGACGGTCGCGCCCTTGTTTGGCTGAGCCACCTGCGGAGTCACCCTCGACAATGTAGAGCTCTGATTTCGACGGATCGCGCTCCGAGCAATCAGCGAGTTTGCCGGGGAGTCCGCCGCCAGAGAGGGCGGATTTACGCACCGTCTCGCGCGCCTTGCGTGCAGCCTCGCGCGCGCGGGCGGCGTTGACGGATTTCTCGATGATCTTTTTCGCGAGTGCGGGATTTTCCTCGAAGTAGCTCATGAGGCCTTCATAGGAGATCGAGGAGACGACGCCTTCGATTTCGGCATTCACCAGTTTTGCCTTGGTTTGCGAGTTGAATCGCGGATTCGGCATCTTCACCGAGATCACGCAGACCAGGCCTTCGCGCACATCGTCACCGCTGAGCGATGGATCCTTGTCCTTGAGGATCTTGTTGGCTTTCGCAAACTGATTGATCGCGCGGGTCAACGCGGTGCGGAAACCGGTCAAGTGTGTGCCGCCATCGGGGTTAGGGATGGAGTTGGCAAAGCAGAGAATCTGGTCGGTGTAGGAGTCGTTGTATTGGAACACCACATCGGCGAAGACATCGTCCTGGGTGATCTTGCCATCGTAATCGATTTCCACCTGGCGTTTGCCGGAGAGAGCGATGGGTTTTTCGTGAATAATCGGTTTGTTTTCGCCGAGCTGCGTGACGAACTCAACAATGCCCTGCGCATAGTAAAACGTGGTCTTTTTCGCCGACTCTGGGCGTTCGTCCTCGAGATCGATCGTGAGACCTGGATTGAGGAAAGCGAGCTCGCGCAAACGCGTGGAGAGGCGTTCGAAATTGAAAACGATGGTATCGACGAAGATGGTTGCGTCGGGGAAGAAAGTAATCGTCGTTCCGGTTTGATCAACGGGAGCCTCGCCGATGACGGCGAGTGGCGAGGTGGTCTTGCCGCGTTCGAAGGCGATCATGTGAACCTTGCCCTCGCGGCGCACTTCTGCCTTGAACCAATCGGAGAGAGCATTGACGCACTTGGCGCCAACGCCGTGAAGGCCGCCGGAGTATTTGTAAGCGCCTTGACCGAACTTGCCGCCAGCGTGAAGGTTGGTGAGCACGAGCTCAACGGCAGGGATGCCAAATTTCGGGTGAATGTCGACGGGAATACCACGTCCATTATCACTGATGGAAATGGAGCCATCGATATGGATCGTGACCTTGATGCGCTGGCAATAGCCGGCGAGGTGCTCGTCGATCGAATTGTCCAGCACCTCGAAAACACAGTGGTGCAGTCCGCGTTCATCGGGGTCACCGATATACATGCCGGGGCGTTTTCTAACAGCTTCCAAGCCTTCCAGTTTATCGATCTGAGCCGCACCATATTGTTGATTGGCGTCGACGCCGGGAGGCGTATTTTCTGCAGGAGTAAGAGGATCGGACATGAGCTAGGAAAGTATCCAAAAAATGCCCTCCGAGGGCAAGGAATTTCCCGCATTTGCATGAAAAATCCGACGGGGTTAGCGCCCCCTCAATCGCTAGGGTCAGTATGGTTGGAATGGACTAATCCGGGCTAGCGAAAAGTTGTGCACCTACCCTGCCTGAGCCTTCGTGAAAAGACCGTTTCAAGGGGTGTAGCACATAGCAGTAGGGGGCTGAACGGCCCATGGTGAAACGGTTAGAGTTTCAGTTGTTCGATTTGCCATGGCATCAGACAGTCCGCGGGTTGCATTTCCCCTGCCGCCAGAGATTCTGCCACGCTGCGAGCGATCAGCAGCGATGGATCGATATTCAGAGCCTGTGCGGCGCTGTCGCGTTTCTGGATGATGGCGTCTACAGCTTTTTCGAAAGCGGCATCTTTTTTTCGGCGCGGGGCTTTGATTTTCTGAGGCAATTCCTCCTCCGTCAGCGCTGCCGCTGCCGCAATTGCTTTTTCGTAGCGACGTTGTCGCTCGGGGCGTTGGAGATGACGGGGCAGCGAAATGGTTTGCTCTTGGGCTAACAGATCAGCCCATTCGATCATCTGTTTGTTATTCACCACCATGAAGGATGGCTTGTCCCATGAGGCGGCCTCGGCATCTCGCCAATGCCAAAGCGCGCGCAAATACGCCAATCCGAGCGGTGATAATCGTGCCGATCCATTGATGCGCCATGCTTCTTCACGGTTTTCGTCGCGTTCTAGAATTTTTTTACGCGCGGCTTCGCAGCTTTGGACAAACCAATCATAGCGCCCCAGATCGATCAATTCCTCAACGATACACTCTCCCATGGGCAAGAGATAAACGACGTCGTTGATCGCGTAATCGAGCATAGTCGGCGTCATCGGCCTTTTCCCCCAGTCGGCCTTTTGCGAGGTTTTAACGAGATGCACGCCAAACCAGTGCTCCACAAGATCCGATAGACCGAATTTTCGCAAACCTAACAACCGCGCGCCAATTTGCGTGTCCCAGACTACGGGTGGCAACTTGCCAAATTCCCGGCGAATCATGGTCATGTCATAGTCAGCACCATGCATCCATACCTCACAGGAGCAGAGGTAATCGGCAAAAACTTGTAAATCCTTGATCGCAAGAGAATCAATCAGGACATTTTCTCCTCCGGCAGATAATTGGATGAGACAGAGCGACTCTTTGTAGCGGTGTAAGCTATCAGCCTCAGTATCGATCGCGCATACTGGCGCTACGGGAGCAATGCGCTCTACCAGTTCGAGCAAAGCTTTCGAGTCTTGGATGAGAGTAGGCATGAAAAATTAGCGAATGCCGCGCAGCAGCAACTCGGTATTGTTTTGGGTGTTTTTGAGATTTTTCATCAAGGTTTCGATCGCCTCGCCGTAGGGGAGTTGAGCCAGTTGACGGCGGATGTCGAGTATTTTGGAGAATTCATCCGGGTGATACAGACGGTCATCATTCCTTGTGCCAGACTGGGGAATATGGATGGCGGGATAAATCCGTCTTTCCGCCAGTTCGCGATCCAAGCGGATTTCCATGTTGCCAGTGCCCTTGAATTCCTCGAAAATCACGTCGTCCATCCGGGACTCGGTTTCGATCAGCGCAGTGGCAAGAATGGTGAGCGACCCGCCTTCCTCGACGTTGCGCGCGGCACCGAAAAATTTCCGCGATTTTTGCAAAGCAATGGGTGATACTCCTCCCGAACCAATAGGGCCCGACGGATTGGCGGAGTTGTGACCGCGTGCAAGGCGGGTAAGAGAATCAAGCAGCAGGATCACATCCTTTCCCTGTTCCACCAAGCGCTTGGCGCGATCGAGCACCATGTCAGCCACTTGGGCGTGACGTTTGGGCGATTCATCAAACGTGGAGGCATAGACCGTGCAGCCCACACTTTCTTCAAAGTCGGTCACTTCCTCAGGACGCTCATCGAGCAGCAGAACGATGAGTTCCGCGTTGTGATGATTGGTTTTGATCGCTTTGGCGATCTGCTTGAGCAGAATGGTCTTTCCGCCGCGCGGAGGGGCGACGATCAGGGCGCGCTGTCCCAAACCGAGGGGAGCGATCAGATCGACCAGACGCACGCTGAGGAAATCGGTGCCCGGACCTTCTAGGTATACCCGATGATCGGGGAAAAGGGGAGTGAGTTTGTCGAAATCCGTCGGCGGTTGCCAGTGATGGATGTCCTTACCCTCGATTTCCAAAATGGCTGCTGTGGTGAGAAATTTGTCTTTCTCTTTGGGGGCTCGAACGCGAAGTTTCACCAACTGCCCCGCCTGCAGCCCGTTTTCTCGCACGAAGTTGATCGGAACATGAATGTCGTCGGCGGAATGACGGAAACTGCGCTCTGCATCTCTCAGCATGGCAAAGTTTTCTTTGCCCAGCTCTAGCACTCCCTCGCAAACAAGCTCCACCCCTTCGGTCGCATAGAATTGAAGCAATTCGTAAATCAGTTGGCTCTTGGTCGCGTGAGCCACATGCAGACCCGGTATGGCGTCCGCCATGTCATGCAATTCCGCAAGAGGTTTGGCGCGGAACCGATTGACATCGATCGATCCTGGCAGCACCACGGGCATGGCATGGATCATCGCGGTATCGGTGGTGATGATGCCTTGGGATTCGAGAAAGCGGGCGATTTGGGAGCGCAAACTGGCGAGCGGCCCTTCGTTCCAAAAAACGACATCAGCTCGCAATGTTTTCTCCGCTACCGGCATTTGCGAGGCGATGCTGGCATGAATCATGTCGTCATCCCAACGGGTCCGATTGCGCAAACGGCGGACCTGGGTTTCAAAGCTGGAGGCGACCAGCAACGATTTTTCTTGGCCAAAATGGAAACCGTTTTCGAACAGAAGCGGGACATCCGCGATAAAAAGCGGCGACTGCATATGCTCCCGGGCATGTTCCAGCGAAGTCAGGCAGTCTTGGCGGATGAGCGGGTGGATGATGGCTTCCAACTGTGCTTTGGCAGCTTCATCGTGAAAGATTTTTTTGCGAAGGAAATCGCGATCGAGACATTGTTTGGGTGCAAAAATCGCCTCATCGCCAAAAACGGCACGGCATTGTTCCACCACATCAGGATCGCTGTGGAGTCGGCGGGTGGCTGCATCGCAGTCAAAGATGGTCACGGTCGGGCATAGTTCGCGCAGCAATCGGCATACAGTGGATTTGCCGCTGGCGATGCCCCCGGTAAGGGCGAAAACTCGCATGCGCCGATTATGCTTTCGAATCCGCGAGCTGGCAAGCTGTAACATGGCGAATGAGTGAAATTTTTCCCTGTGGTAAAAACTTGACGCACCACAGGCCTGGGCATAGCATGAAGGATATGAAACATCATCGAGCGATTTTGGGACTTTGCGGCACAATGGTGTTCAGCGGCTGCGCTGATTTTGAAACACCCTTTAGCGGGGGCAGTTTTGATCCTCTCAGTACCGCGGGTTACCGCCAACAGGGTGATGCGCCTAAAGTAGCCGGAAATTATGAGTTCATTGCGGGACAATTTGTGACGGCCGCCTCGAATTCCACGGCTTTTTTCAGTAAAAAGCCATCGGGCAATGCCGAAGCCGATGAATTGTTGGCGGCGGGCACCACGATGCGCGTGATCAAATCCGAGGACACGTTTGTCAAAGTCGAACTCGATAACGGTAAGGTTGGATACGTGGCAGCAGCGCTTTTGTTGGAATCCCAACAAAGCCCAGAGGAGCTGGTTCCCGCTCCCTTGGGCGGCGAGTCGGGCGAGACATTGCCTGCCGCCTTGCAACCGGAGCTCGCTCCTGCAGATCGTGGCAATGGAGCGCCCACGCCTCCGATCTCGAACGAGCTTCCTCCTTCTTCCTTGGATTCTTCGCCATCAACCGCCAAACCATTGCCCGAACCGTCGAAGGGTGGCACGCTTCCTCAACCTCCCCTCGGCCAGTGAACTGGATGTGTTTGCTTCGAGGCGTATGCTATTGTAGCCCACCCGAGCTGAATGTAGCGATTGCTATTCCGCGAATGACCGCATGATGCGCAAAGGTTCATCCCGAAAAGGTCAACGACGCAGACGCGCTGCCGTTTGCGCGGAGGATGATGCTAGCATCAGTTTTCCTGTGCCGAAAGCCGAGGCTCCCATCAAGTTGGATCTGGTCACCTCGGGCATTGTCAAAGAAATCGCCCGTATCGAGGTGGCTCCGGAAAATGAGGCTTCAAGGGAGGAACGATTGCCTCAAGAGGGCGAGATGTCCTGGGGTCATCAGCAATCACCCCTAGAACACCGTCGCGTCTGGTGGTCGTTTGCTGGAGCCATTGCGGTGATGTTTGCGGCCATTGCCTGGGTGAACCATCGGTCGCGCGAGGGAGACGGGACCAACCAGCCCATTCCGAAGGGTATCATGGTTCTTGAAGATGACCGCCACGAAAATTCTCAGTTGTTTGCGATGTTGAGGAACTCCCATGAATCTCAGCAGCAAGCAGTCAAGGTTTTTCGCCGATTTGCTGAGGCTCAAAAGCACGGCGAGATCCTGTCCTTGATTCGTATTTCGGATATCACACCATCCATGGTGGAAAAATACTGGAAGCCCTGGCCATCACCCCCCGTCCTTGACCAACAGGACCGACTGCAATTTGATTTCGACGAAACCGGTGGCCGTGCATATCTCTCCATGAGTGGCCAGAATGCCGATGGCACGGCGTTTCTGGCGTTTTTTGTGCTTGATGGCGACGACCTCAAACTGGACTGGGAGGCGACCATGGAATTGGGCGAAGCTCGGCTCAGCACCTTGGCGCGCTTTCCTACGGAAAACCCTGTGACCGTTCGGGTGGTATTGTCACCATCCCCCTATTACCTCCCGACATTGCCAGAGCGCGAATTCGAATCCTTTCAACTCACATGCCTGCATGATGACACGGTCGTCTGGGGATATGTGCGCCGATCTTCTCCCGAGCACCTGCAAATCCGCGAACTGTTGCGGCTCGATTCGGAGTTACTGGAGCAGGCTGAGGATGTGCGTGTCACGGTTCGATTGAAAAAAACCGACGATGTATCGTCACAAAATCGTTTTTTCATCACAGAGATGCTTCACAAAGACTGGGTTATGCCCTAGCTTGGTCTTGGTGAATGGAAATCTGACAGGTTGGCATCATTGCGGCAAATGCGGAGAGGTGTTTAGGGGCACCAAGGATGCGCTTTGTCCCGCATGCGCAAAATCGCCATTACCCTCGAAGAAAAAAATCAACGTTCACGTTGTTCAGGGAGCTTCGAATGAAATACGCAAGGAGTTTACTCCTAACCTTTCTCATGATTCTTCCGGTGCGGGTCAGTTGGTTCGCATCGATACCCATAAGAGCGCCTCTGGCTCGCCGTCCTCCCGTTATGGCGCAAATCGCAAGCAAGGGAAATCTCATACACTGGTGAAGTTTGTGGCCAGTTGGTTGATTTGCGTGGCCGTTCTTGTGGCCTTAATCAAGTGGAAGTCCATCTCAGCTCCCGCTCATGTTCCGCAGAAACCGCCGCTCGCTGCGGTGCAGGAAAATAAAAAATGGGAAAGCGAAAATATCGATTTGTTCAATCAAGCATATCCTTCATTGCTGCAAACCGCCACAGTCTTATTCGAAGTCATTGCGCCCGAGGCTCTGGCCCAGTATTGCCGACAGCGGCCGAGTTTGTCGTCGATCATTTTGAACGACGGTCCCAAAGCATCCTTTTTTAGACCGGAGTCGATCGAGCTCACGGGAAAAAACGTGATTCGGCCGGGCGGTTTGCCTCTCATTGAAACCATTTGGACCGATACGCGCGGGCGCAATGTGGAGATGGTCTTTGCCAAGGAGGACGAACGATGGGTAATCGATTGGGAAAGCTATGCCAAAAGCTCCACGTTGCCATGGTCGGTGTTCCAGGGGGCTGATGGTGATGGCGAAGGAGTTTTCCGGATGCTGGTGCGTGAGCGATTGGCGGAACAGAATTTTTCCGATCTGCAAATGAGCATCGTTTTTTACGAGCCATCGCTATTGCGCGGATCTCCCCTTGGCCTCGCGACTCCCGAGTTTCTGGTCGATCGTAAGAGCCGCAGCGGACGTATGATCGCCGCGGCACTGATGGCGAGGAAACAGAATCAACCTCTGATGGGTTCGATCTTTCCTCAGGCGGATCCTCCGAATACGGCACGGGTTTGCGTGAAAATCCGTCGTTCGACGCAAGGAGAAGAAAAAGTTTTCACCTTGGTGGAAGTTCTGGCCTGTCATTGGATGGGAATCGAATATCCCGGCGTGGAACTAACTGACACTCCGTAACCCGCTGCGCATGATTTCCAAGGGCGCCTGTTCGGGATACCAGATGTTGAAGGCCAGCACTCCCTGATGCAATAGCATGGAAAAACCGTTCGCCACTTCCGCTCCCTGCTTGATGGCGTCACGCAGGAAAGAAGTGAGTGGCGGTTTGTAGATGGTATCATACACCCACTGGTGGCGCGCGAAGCAGTTGGCGGAAATGGGCGATGGATCATCTGGCCTTAATCCGACAGAACTGGTGTTTACCATCAGTTGGCATTGTTTGGCCACTCCACAGAGCTGGGGGTCGTTCAGGGCAATGCTGTGAAATTGCGTTGTGGGGAAACGACGGCCTAGCACTTGGGCAAGCGTGTTGATTTTTTCGACCGTCCGGTTGACCAGAATCACCCGCTGTGCCCCATCGATTGCGCACTGGGTGGCGATCGCCTGACCCGCGCCTCCGCCGGCACCAACGATCATCACGCGGAGTCCCCCGAGCGAAGTCTGGAATTCTTCTCCAATTGCCCGGGCGAATCCGGGACCATCGGTATTCCAGCCGTGGATCTCACCGTTGACAAAACGGATGGTATTCACGGCGCCGATCTGACGCGCGGCCTCATCAACCTGATGACATGCGTCCAGAGCAGCGAACTTGTGTGGAACCGTCACATTGGCACCGACGAATCCAAGATCGTTCAAATGCTGCAGTGCCTCCATAACACGCCCGACAGGCACTTCCAATTTGATGTAACGGCCATCCACGCCACAGGCGTCTAGCGCCGGTTGGTGCATTGCCGGCGATGCCGAATGGCTGACAGGGTAGCCGATGACCGCCAAAATCGCCGGCTTTTCGTGGTGGGCATCCAAAACGTCCCGAGCGCTCAAGTCGCTCATTTGATAGACCTTGCCATTCATGCCATCATTCCAAGGATGTTTTTCAATCGCTGCAATACTCGATCGCGCCCTAACAATTCGAGGATCACCGCGAGATCAGGGCCGCCAGATTTGCCGGACAGTGCCACACGCAGGGGAAACATCATCTGCCCCACTTTGATTCCCAGCGATGCCGCCGCGTCGGACATCGCTGACTTGGCGGATTCGCCATTCCAAGGAGACACCAAAACGAACGCATCGTGAAGGGATGCGTAAACGGCGGACGCATGGGCGCCAGCCTTGACTTTATCCATGGCGGCTTCATCAAACGGGAAAGAATCATCCAATAAAAACCTGACCGCTTCAGGGACTTCCTTGAGAAGTCGTACTTTTTCTTGAACGGCTGACGCTACCGCGGTGAAATTTTCTCCTGGCTCCAATTCGGCTTCGACAACAAATGGCATCGCGGCATCAGCAAATCCGCCCGCACTCATGCGCATCAGATGTTGTTGATTGACCCAAGCGCATTTTTCGGCATCGAATCGAGCAGGCGAACGGTTGACTCCTTCCAACGAGAATCGTTGCACCAACTCATCCATCGTGAAAATCTCTTGATCTGTTTTTGACGACCATCCGAGCAGGGCGAGGAAATTGATCAATGCGGGAGCGACGAAGCCTTGGCGTGGATAATCACCTACCGCGGCACCGACATCGCGTTTGGACATTTTGGAACCGTTGGCATTCTGGATCAACGGAATGTGCGCGTATGCCGGAGTTGTGCCTCCTAGGGCTTCGATCAACTGCAAGTGCTTCGGCGTGTTCATGAGGTGATCCTCGCCGCGAATGACGTGGGTGATTTTCATTTCGAGATCGTCCACGACATTGACAAAATGAAATACATACGAACCATCGGATCGTTTGATGACCATGTCCGGCGTGTTGGATTCATCGCGGTAATCAATGGTGACCTCCCCGCATACGAGGTCGTGCATCGTCACCGGTTTCCGATCAAAGCGGAAACGCCAGGCGCCTTCACTTTCATACACCCGGTCGGCCGCAAGGAGTTTGCCAAAGTATAGGTCGTAGACTTCTTTGCGCTCGCTTTGTGCGTATGGCCCACAGGGGCCGCCAATGTCCGGCCCTTCATCCCAGTCGAGTCCCAGCCATTTCATGCCGTCAAAAATGGCCTGTTTGGCGGCATCGGTATTGCGCGCCTCGTCGGTATCCTCGATGCGCAAGACGAACTGCCCTCCGTGTTTGCGCGCGTATAACCAACAAAACAGTGCCGTGCGCGCACCTCCCACATGCAAATACCCCGTTGGTGATGGGGCAAATCTCGTTCTGACCGTGTCCGCCATGGCGCGAGCTTGGGGAAAAGCCGCGTCACGCACAAGCTCATAAAAATATCACGGAGACGACGTGAAAACAGACCGCGTAAAGGATCAGTTGCACACCAGCCAGAGCGAGCAGTCGGTTCATGCCGCGATCGGCGGGCCTTGTGAAAACGCAAAAGGAGAGATACATGCCCAAGGTCAGGAGTGGCACCGAGGCCAGAACCAGCCAGGGCAACTGATGTTTCAGCCAGATCAAGCCGCAAAATGCAGCCACTTTGATCTCCAACCAGATCAGAAACCGCGCACCGCGATCACCCAAACGCACCGCCATGGTGTTTTTTCCTGTCGTCGCATCCTCGACGCGATCCCGCAGGTTGTTGATGGAAATCAGCACCGCCGATAGCAGGCCGATCTGAAACCCTAACAGCATCGCTTCATCGCGCCACTGTCCGGTTTGGATGAATACCGTGCCTCCTACCGCAATGATGCCGAAAAACGCGACGACAAAGATTTCTCCCATCCCGCGATAGGCTAAGGGAAAAGGTCCGCCGGTGTAGCCGTAGGCAAGGTAGAGCGAGGGAATGCCGATCGCGATGATGGGCCAGCCCACCGCCTGATACAGCACCACCCCGCAGGCCAGCGCAAGTACTAAGAATATCGTAGCTGTAGTGAAGACCGCGCGGCGCGAAATTAAACCGGATGCCGTGACGCGGGTAGGTCCTTGGCGCCTGGCTGTGTCCGCGCCTTTGGCGGCATCGATGGCATCATTGAAAAAATTCGTCGCAATCTGAATGAAAATGGCCCCCATAACGGTGCAAAATGCCAGCCAGGGATTCCACGAGCCTTGTAGCTTCCACGCTAGCACACACCCAGTCCAAACCGGCACGATCGCGGCAGGAAGAGTTTTCGGACGGGCAGCTAGGATCCAGGGTTTCATGGTGTGAACCGCAGTCAAATGCCAGGCGCCAACGATATCAACTACAATTTGTCGGGAGTAACAAGCCCTAGCTCGGCAAGAACTTCTTCACTCGGATGTGCGGAGCTGGGCCCAGCGTTTCGGGGCATCACGGCACCCGCGGATACTTGCTGAAGTCCGGCTTGCGTTTTTCGAGGAACGCCTGTTTGCCCTCTTTACCTTCCTCGCTCATGTAATAAAGCAACGTGGCATTTCCGGCGAGATCAAGCAGCCCCATTTGTCCGTCGCAGTCGGCATTGAGTGCGGACTTGAGGCAACGCAGCGCGAGAGGAGAATGCACAAGCATTTCACGACACCATTGCAGGGTCTCTTTTTCCAAATCAGCGAGCGGCACCACGGTGTTGACCAAGCCCATTTCCAGAGCCTGCTTGGCATCATACTGCCGGCAGAGATACCAGATTTCCCGCGCTTTTTTCTGGCCTACAATCCGCGCAAGGTAACTGGAACCCAGACCGCCATCGAAGGAACCGACCTTAGGTCCGGTCTGACCGAAACGGGCATTGTCCGCGGCGATCGTGAGATCACAGACCACGTGAAGCACGTGTCCGCCTCCGATCGCATAGCCGGCCACCATGGCGACGACAGGCTTGGGCAGAGAGCGGATTTTTTTCTGCAAATCAAGCACATTGAGGCGCGGCACTCCGTCGTCGCCCACATAGCCGGCATGGCCACGAACCTTTTGATCGCCACCTGAGCAGAAAGCTAGATCGCCTTCCCCCGTAAGAATGATCACCCCTACCTGCGGATCCTGATGGGCCAATTCGAATGCTTGGAGCAATTCCATCACAGTTTTGGGGCGGAAGGCATTGCGCACTTCCGGGCGATTGATGGTAATCTTGGCAATCGCCCCTTCATCGGTGGTTTCGTAACGGATGTCTTCAAACTCGGCAGCTGTGGTCCACATGGCAGAAGCCATCATGCACAAGACGGAGCGCTTTGGCAATCACTGGTATCACCGACTGCCGAAAATGGCGGATCCGACTCGGACGTGAGTGGCGCCCTCCTCAACTGCGATTTCATAATCGCTACTCATCCCCATGCTGAGATGAGGCAGCGGCACTTTCGCCTGTTGGGAAAGTTCATCGCGAAGATCCCGCAGGGTGGCGAACCATGGGCGTGCTTTTTCCGGATCATCGACCGCGGGAGGCACTGTCATCAAACCAGTGATTTCGAGACGATCCAGTTGCAACAAATCATTCCATTGGGAACGCAGGTCATCTAACGAAAATCCGGCCTTGCTTGACTCGTCGGCATGATTCACCTGCAACAGCACTTGGGGAAATAGTCCAAGATCGCGGGCGACTTCGTTGGTGTATTGGGCGAGTCGCAGTGAATCAATGCTGTGGATCATCGAAAACAAAGGCAGGACCTTGCGCACTTTGTTTCTTTGCAGTTGGCCGATGTAATGCCAACGCAAGGACGAGGGCAAAAGCGGGATCTTCGATTCCGCCTCTTGCAGACGGTTTTCGCCCACATCACGTTGCCCGGCATCAAATGCCTCGCGAATCCGCTCGACTGGAAACGTTTTGGTGACTGCGATCAATGTGACCTCATTCTCTTTTCTGCCCGCACGGGAGCATGCGGCACGAATCTTCGAGCGAATGTTGCACAGATTGGCGGCTACGTCGCTCATCAACGTTCAGCGGTCTTTTTCAAAGCGCCCGCGGCTTTGGCCGCTTCCGTTGCCTGGGTCAGATCCATGAGAATGGCAAGGCTCTCACGCTTCACCATGTCGATACCGCTGGGCCACTTCGGCGTGTCATCGAGATCTGCCGTCTCGTCTTTTGCTTTGCGCATGTATTTTTCATCTTCTACGGATGGATCATACGTTGCGATAGGCTTGTTCTCGTTGACATCGGTCAGTGAGAGTTTGTAGAATTTTGTGGTTTCTCGGTCTTTTTGCGTCATGGCCGCATAGCGCTCGATTCGCTCTTTGTTCCGCGCGTGCCGCTTGACGTCGGAATCGGCGATTTCTTTGTCACGCACTGCCTTGACGAGGCTGTCCTTGTTTTCTTCCATGCGTTTTTTGATTTCGGCCATGTCTTCCATGGTGTAAACCATGTCTTTGCTTTCTTTCACTCGCGCGGCACTCAACTCCATCAAACGGGGCAAAAACAGATCGTTGCGATCGAGCGGTTCAAAGTTACCCGCCTTGCGGATTTTGTCGAACTCGAGCTTGTTCTCCAGAAAAGCCTCGCCGATTTCCATGCCGTCCAGCAGGCTGGGCAGAACAATGTCCGATTTTACGCCCTGCAATTGCGTGGAGTCACCCGAAGGGCGATAGAATTTTTGTAGCGTCACCTTGACTGTGCCCGCGCGGTCACGGCGTGCGAAAAACGGCATCATGCGCCCCACATCCATGAGCTGTTGCACCGTTCCTTTGCCGAAGCTGGAGGTACTGCCTACGATTACGGCGCGGTTGTGATCTTGTAGTGCGCCGGCCAAAATCTCGCTGGCCGAGGCGCTGGTTTTGTCGATCATTACCACCAATGGCCCATGGTAGATGGGTTCGCGAGCTTCGGAATCCTTGACTTCGATTTGCCCCATTTCCGTTTTCACCTGAACCACGGGACCGCGCTTGATGAAAAAGCCTGTCATCTTGCGAACTTCTTCCAGAGACCCACCTCCATTGCCGCGTAGATCGATAATCAAGCCGTCGATTTTTTCCTCCATGAGACGACGCAGCAGTTTTTCCACATCGTTCGCACAGCTCGCTTCGTTGTCATCGAAATCCATGTAAAACGCGGGTAGGGTGATCCACCCAAGTCTGCGGGCTACCCCTTTGTCGTCTTTCTTCTCAATAATCTCAGCACTCGCCTGCTCATCCTTCATTTCCACCTTGCCGCGGGTGATGACAATAAATTTGGTCTCACCTGGTGCACCTCCCGCCGGCTCCACTTTGAGGCGAACTTTGGTGTCTTCTTTGCCCCGGATCAGATCGACCACTTTGTCGATCTTCATGAACATGATATCGGTCACTTCCCCAGTGTTAAGGCTGTCCACTCCGACGATCCTGTCGTTGAGCTTGAGTTCACCATGCTTGTCCGCCGGACCGCCAACCACAATGCCTTTGATGACGGTGGCTCCATCTTCTTCAGCCTGAAGTTGTGCCCCGATACCGACGAGCTGGTTTTTCATGCTGTCTTTGAATCGAGCGATTTCACGATAGCCCATGTATTCGGTGTGAGGATCGAAAGCCTTGGTGACGGCTACCAAAAAATAAGTAGCCATATCGTCGGCATCCGCCTCTGTAATGCTGTGCAGCAGTCGCTCATAGCGCAGGCGCACTTTTTCGACCGCACTTTTTTCCTTCGTGGTGGGGTCTTCTTTGCCTTGCTCCTTGGCCAAGCGGGCGATGGCCTCGCGGCGAAGCGTTTCGCTCAGGATGGCGTCCTTGACCGATGCCCGCCACAAACTTTGCCATTCCTGTTGATTCTTGGGCCATGGCGAATTCTTGCGGCTGCGCTCGATGCTTTCGTCCTTCGTAAAGTCGAAGGGCTCCTTCAACACGGCATTGATGAAATCAGAAGATTCTTTAGCCCGCTTGATGTAGGTCTTGTAAATATCCTCGGCAGCCACGGTGCTGTTTTTGCGCAACAACATGTCGTGCAGTTTTTCGCCGTATTCGGTTTCAAAGCGCGCGATGTCGGATTGCAGAAAATACATCCGCCGAGGGTCCAGTTCACGCAGATAAGTATCGAGAAACTTGACGCTCAGCTCTTTGTTCCATTTGGCGCGCGAAAAATGGGTGTTTTGCAACAGAATGGAGACTTGCTTACCAACCTCATTGAAATCCGTAGGCTGCTCCGCCAGCAAGGAGCAGCTGGACGCAAGTGCAATGGAGGTCGATGCTACGACTTTGCGAATGATGGAAGAAGTCATGATGATGAAAGCAATACTGCGATTACGGGGGACAGTGTGGCATTTTTTGTGAATTTGTCCAAGAAACTTAGCGCGCTGGGCGGTGGGTATTGTCGATTTTATTTGTTGGTTTTCAGAGTCAATTGCCTTGCTAACCATTCTTTGAAATACTCATTGCTGTTTTTTTCGATTTCCACCAAGCGTTTCATCTCTTCTTCATTGATGCGGATTCCTCCATTGGGCATGAGTTGCCATTGCAGTTGATCAATGTTGCCGGGGCGGCGAGTCAACAGCACATCCACCTGCATCAGCTTGTCTTTGCGCCAGAATTCGAGATTCGCCCGGTTACCGGCACCCACGGCACGGATTTTCGCGGATAAACCCTGTTGCAGGTCGGTGATGGATTGCGGGTCCTTCCAGCGATGATGGTTCAGCGCGATGATCACATCCCCTTGCTGCAATGCTGCTTGTTGTGCAGGGGATTCCTTTTGGATGGTAGTGATCACCAGTCCGTAGCGGGGCTGAGCTTCTCCCGGCACCTGTATCATGCTGACATCTCCCATCGAAATGCCGATGTAGCCTTCGCCGAAATTCCCGAATTCCCGAGCGGCGATGGGCCGAAGCAATTGCAGGCAACGCTCGCGGATTTCAGGTTCAGGTGATTGGGTCAGCTGCGATAAAAGGATTTTCTTCGCAGCCACGGGTTCCTGGGCAGCCCATTCTTGAAGGTGGGCTACAGCAGCCTTGCGTGCTGTCCGGTCGGTACTTCTGAGTTGATCCATCGAACGCACGATAGCATCCGAGGCTGACGCAGGCTCGCATGAGGCGTCTTTTTGAAAAAGAACCAACGAGCCAAGCATGATTGCCATGCTTATTCCACCATGGGCTCTCGCGGCTGAGAGTGACACGATCAGTTTTTCAGAGGATTCCAGGATTTTTCCTTCACTTCAATCGTGTCTTCGGGTTGAAGCGAGATATTCCTATCCTCATAGTTGTTCATGTCGTAGACTCGGAATGATTTTCCACGCATCAATAGCACTTGTTTCTTGTTGCCAAATTCGTTGACGTCACCGGCAGCAGCAAGGGCTTGATACAGAGTCATTCCGGGCGTGAAGGGCTTGGGTCCCGGTGCACGCACAAATCCGCTGATCGTCACCATGTCCTGACGCGGACCTCCCTCGACGGAAGTTGCGCTGATCTGAAACGTCGGGGTCGTATAAATACCGGCGTTTTTATAAACCTCTTCCAGTTTGGCCGCCGCTGCATTGGTATTCATGCCGGCGACGCTGACTTCACCAATCAGGGGCATGCGCACGGTGCCGGAACCTGACACCGAATAGTTTCCATCGATGCGGCCTTTTTCCTCGGGCGGCACACCTTGAATGCGGATCTCAATGCCGCGCCCAGATAGAATTTGAGCGAAACAAGGGGTGAACCATGCTAGAGTCAAAAAGACCAACAGGAATGCGATGCGATTTTTCATGGTAGGATGGCGTTTCGGTTAATAGAGGGTATCGTCGGTAGGAGCACCAGGAGCGGCAGTCGGTGTGGAAGTACGAGCGGTTTGTCGGGTGTTTTTGGGCTGAGCCACCCTTGTTTCCGCAGGAGCGTAATAGGTATAGTAGCTGGTGTAGTATTGGTATTGGCTGTCACTGCGCACATCCACGTTGTTCAGCACCACACCAATCACTCGCCCACCGACGTTTTCTACGGACTGCTTCACGCGAAGCAGCATGTTGCGGGGCAGCTTGCGGTGCTGCACGACGACGATGGTAAGGTCAACTTCGCTGGCGAGCACCGAGGCATCGCTCACGCCCAAAATGGGAGGAGAGTCAACAAGCACGAGGTCGAAACGTTGTTTGACGTCTTGGATCAGTTCCGACATCCGGCGCGAGTTCAAAATGCCGGCAGCGTCCGAGGGAAGAATGCCCGAAGGCATGAAAAACAGATTGTCCACAGGAGTTTGCAGGATCACATCCTCCAGCATCAGTTCCGTGGTCAAGTAGTTGGTGAGGCCCACGGCGTTATTGATATCGAAGAATGTATGCAAGCGCGGACGTCGCAAGTCACCGTCGATCATCAAAGTTGTGTAGCCACCTTGGGCGCAAATGTAAGCGAGATTGACAAGAGTGGTGGATTTTCCTTCGCCCGCACCTCCAGATACAACTGTCAGCGCGTTGTCCTCGGGGTTTTTGCGATTGAACTCGATGTTGGTGCGGAGAATTCGATAGGCTTCCGCATCGGGACTCATGCCGCTCTGTTTGTGAAGCAAGCCGACCTCCTTGGGAATCACGGCAAGAACTGGCACTTGCAGGTAGCGCTCCACATCTTCGAGAGTCTTGACCGAAGTGTCGAGATACTCGAGGAAGAAGGCAATCCCGATGCCAAAAATCAGACCCACCACGGCACCGAGGATCAGGTTGAGTGTTACGTTCGGGCTCGAGGGGAACTGGGCCACGAGCGGCTCCTCGTGCAGTTCGATGATGCTTTGCGGTTGTTTTGAGTTAATGCGATCTTGGGAAAGCTTTTCCCGCATGCGATCCAGCATTTCCTGTTGGGTTTCAAATTCTTTCTGAACCCCTTGGATATTCGTCATGAGAATTACGTTGTTCACAGCCACCTCTCTGAAAGCGTTGAGGCGCTTCTTGAGGTCTTCCAGTTCTGCCACTTTTGTCTCACGTTTGAGTTTGAGAGAATCCTTGAACGATACCACACTGGACTGAAGCTGTTTGAACAAACTCACCACCGTGCCTTCTTGCGACTGAACCGTGGGGTGCTTGGGCCCGAGACCCTGTGTGCGCATCCCTTTCAAAATTCTATCTTGGGACTGATATTCTGGATACAGCGACTTTAGTTCTTGTCCGGCAGCTTCCAGATTGGCTGCATAACGAATCACTTCTTCCGCATTGAGGCTATCAATCGTTTTGATGGTGCTATCCAGTTCCGCCAATTCTGTTGTGGCATTTTCGACCTGATTTTCCAGCATGGATTGCATGCTCTGAATGCTGTTAGAACCATTCACCCCCGTGATGGTATCGCGAATCATCACAGGTGCCCGGCGCAGAAGGTTGTCACGCTGCTTGCGCTTTTCCTCTACCACGTCGGATTGATCGAGGACTGCCTTTTCCAGTTCTTTCATGCCCTCTTCCAAGGCCATGCGTTCCTTGTCCTCACGGCGCTTTTTGTAAGCCTCATAAACCTCCTTGGCAACATCTCTCGCATCTTCCGGTCCCGTGTGTTTCACGGATATGGTGATCAAGTCGGTGCTGCGCACATTCTGCGCATCGACGATGCTGCGCAGCGTGTTCAAAGCTTCTTCTTCCGTCATGTTCCAACGGGTCATCAAGCCCAAGCGCTGCACCACCAATTTGAGTGTGAGCTGTGCCCGAATGACTTCGAACTCCGTGGCGAAAAACTGCGGTGTCATGACGCTGGTCATCGAGTTTTCATTGCCCAGTGCTACGCCTACCCGTGTCGAAGGCTTAACCTGAACCACAGCTGTGCTCTCAAACTTTTTAGGCATCACATAGGTGATCACCGCAGCGGTCATGAACACCAGAAGAAGAGTCATCAAAATCACCCCATAGCGATTCTTGATCACTTGCCAGTAATCAACGGCGTGAAGAGCGGCTTCGCTTTGTGACGATGAAGGTTGCATAAAAAATAATTTTAGGAGGGGAAGAAAGAGGGTCTATTGCCACAGAACGCTATGCACTAAGCTGATGCAAAGCAATCAAAAAACTCGGAAGCAAGGAATATTTTTGTGACAATCGTGTTAGATCGACTGACGAATTTTTTTTCGAAATGAGAATGCGGGGGCCGTCATGCGGGTGCTCCGATGGTGCAGATCAGAGCCATACGGTATTGCGAGGAAGCATCATCGCTGAGATGTTTGATAAAACTGTCATTTCAACTTGGAGGGTTTTCTGATCTGTCTCGGTTTGTCCTCTGCGCATTCCGACTCTTTCGCTCTTTCTGACTTTCGGGATGGAACCCACGAAATTTCAGCTATCCTGGAGGGCGATCAGGTTCAGGGCCATGATTTTTGGCAAACGATTTATCATGGCGAGATCACGGCGAGCAGCGACGCTTCCCATCTCGAACTAAGTCATGGTGGATCATAGCCTTTTCGCGTCGGCCGCGAATGGAAATGCGGAACAAAAAAAATCCCCTCTCTGCCATGCGACAGAGAGGGGGGAAAGACGGTTGAGAGGGGATTAGAATGTGTAATTCAGACCAGTGCTCAGACGGAGGCGATTGTAATCGTTGTTGTCAGAATCTGAAATCGAGTCCGTGTAGTTGATGCTGCAATCCAAAGTAAACGCTTCATTGAGTTGAGCGCGAAGACCAATGTATCCGTTGATCAAATCTTCCGTGCGTCCGCTATTGGTGTCAGGGCCTACTGCAGCTTCGTCTAATTTGTTGCCTCCGTCGAACATCGTGTGAACTACGTCAAGACCACCAAATCCGGTCAAACGAGGGCTGAGGCGATAGTCACCCGTCAAGCCGACGCGAAACACTTGGAGTTCGGAGTATTCGTAGGTAACTCCGTCGATATTTTGAATGGTGTTGAAATCTTCCATGCTGTAACGGAAGAAACCGCGAACGCCAAAAGCACTATTGATTTGTGAGCGCATGGAACCCTCAAGGAAGGGCGATGTGCTATCCTGAGCCTGAGCACTATCAACGCTGCGAAGCTGGACGCCGGCGCTAGCAAGGAAAATCGCAGTTTGAGAGAGGCGGTGTTCGATGCCTCCGGTGATGAAATGGTTCGTTGTGTCGCTGGCATCACCTGTCCAGACAGCGTAGCGATATTGCCCCGTTAGCACCGTTCGTGGATTGTATTGATAGCGCATTTGATGGTAGAGGTTCCACGACTTACGATCGGCAAATTCCGTTTCACCAAAAAAGCCTGTAAAACCAATGCCCGTGTAAGAGCCCACTCGCTGAGTCCAACGATAGCCCACAGAATTGTCGGTGCTCAGCAAGAAATAGGGGTCAGTTGTCCGGTCATTGGAAATACCAACAGCGAATTGGGGTTCCATTTCATAAGCAATAAAATTGCGACTGCTGAAACGAAGGCGAGGGCTTACACTGTGATTGAAATCAAATCCCGCACGCAAGTTGGGAATGGTGTCATCCGCTGCGGGTGCTTCGATCCCATCAAGGTAGTAATTGACACCGGCACGAGCATACAAGTTGATATTCGTCTTGGGATCAATGAGTGTATAATTCGCTTCAACAAACGGTGTTATGCTCCATACTGAGTCCTCGTGCCCGAGTTGGGTTGATGGAATCAATGGCGTAACATTGTTATCCCAAACCATCGTGGCACCAACGGTCCAAGTGAGAGGGATTGATTCGGTCGCTTCCTGGCCGACATAATACAGTCCCTGAGCGCACAAAGGAACTGTGGTTGCAAGGCTCGCGATGGTGAGAGCAGTCTTAATTTTCATAAACGGATGAATCTAGGAGGGAAAAGGGTTGTTAAACGCTCAGTTCGGGTTGTTTTTTGGTTTTTTATCGTTTTTAGTCGACTTCGGAGGAGAAATCACGATTTGACCGCCGCTTCCAAAGAGCGGGCTTCCTGATGAGCCACCAGGGCTGTTGCCACCGGGTGAATTGGAACCGAAACCTACGCTTCCACCGCCGCTTCCGCCACTGGTGCCGCCGCCACCACCACCGCTACTACCACCACCACTGCTGCTGCCGCCACCGCCGTCTGCAGTGCTGCCGCCGCCATCCCCACTATTGCCGCCGCCGTCTGCAGTGCTGCCGCCATCCCCACTGTTGCCACCACCATTCTCGTCGGTGTCAACTGTCTTATCCCTGTTGGCAAGAGGGAAATCGAGAGGGTTGGGCATTTCCTCTTCTTCCACGGGTTCTTTATCAACGCCGCCTTTCGCTGAGCGTTGTTCTTCGTTTCCAGTGGCAGGGTCAAATTTGGCAAGCACGGCTTGAACGGCCTCAAGAGAATCAGGTGCAACTGCAACCGCGCATTGAGCCGACAGGCGCAGTTGTTCGGGTGCTGAGAGTGCTACGACTTCGATAATCGAAGCAATCAATTTGCTGTCAGCATTGGTGCTTTGAATGGCTGTTTTGACGATCTCACAGGCGCAGGAAGGATTCTCGCGAACCGCCCGTTCCACGATTTGCAGCACGAAAGATTGATTGGCGGAAACTTCGGCTTTGATCGAAGAAATCAGCTTGGAGCACTCTACAGACGGTGCTTTATCAGCGTGACTGAGAACCATGGTGGCGAATGCCAGCAAGACCATAGACGAAGTGGTTTTCATGATTTTTTGTGGTTTGTTTTTCGAACGATGAGGGGGAGCTATAGGAAAAAATGGAGCGGGCAGCGGGAATCGAACCCGCATGTCTAACTTGGAAGGATAGCGCTTTACCACTAAGCTATGCCCGCGCTGACGATTCCTACCTATCGGATAATCGGGTAGCTGACAAGTTCTTTTTTAAACTTTTGCAAAAAATTCCAACGAAAATTTTCACGTGCCGAGATCTTGTAAAAATTCATAAACCAGTGGGGTGATCGAGGAAGAGAGATTCGATAGGGAAGACGGATGCGAGGACTTTCGCGACCTGGCGAACGCCGAAGGTCTCGGTGGCGTAGTGGCCAGCAAGGTAGAGATTGATGCCCATCTCCTCGGCCAGAGGGTAGCTCCAGTGCGGTCCTTCACCAGAAATGAAGGCGTCGAGACCGCGCGCGGCGGCGACTTCGCTGCCTGCGCCTCCCGTGCAGAGACCGACGGTCTGGATGCATTCTGGGCCAGCAGGGCAGAGAAGGACAGGGCCGCCGACCGCTGTTTCGAGGCGTTGGCGTAGTTCTTCGCGGTGGATGGCAATGTCGCCCGTGAGGCCGACATTTTGCCCTTTGTGGGGAAGAAAGGTGCCAGTGGGAGTCATGCCGATGGCCTCGGCGAGTTGGGCGTTGTTGCCCCATAGCGGATGGACATCCAGCGGCAGGTGGACGCTGTAAATGGCCAGATTCGCCTGCATGGCCTCATGAATTTTTTGGTAAAAAGCCCCAGTCAGGGGCTGCGCGCCTTGCCAGAACATGCCGTGGTGGACGATGAGCAGGTCCGCTCCGGCGGCGATGGCTTTGCGAACAACGGGCAGCGAGGCGTCGACTGCGGCGGCGACTTTCGTGATTTGACCGTTGTTTTGCAACTGGAGGCCATTCATCGCGCCACTGTAGTCGGGAATCTCGGCGATGCGTAATTCGGCATCGAGAAAATTTACAATCTCAGCGAGCGCGGCCATGGTCTCAGGAAATTACTAGGTTCATCGTAGTTTCGATCTCCGCACGCTTCGATCGGTCTCCTACCGCGCCGCGCGCCATGTCCGCATTGCCGCCGCCCTTGCCGCCCCCCATGGCCGTGAGTTGCTGGAGCATTACACCTGCGGCCTTGCCGGCGGATTTGGCATTTACCCCACAGTAGGTGGCGAGGTGGAGTTTTTCACCGTCGTCTACGAGCAACGCTGCAGCATCGCCGAAATGGCGTTTTTTCAAACCGTTGAGGAGTTCCTGGAGCAGTGAGGCATCGGCCTCGAACGAAACAGCGATGGATCCACCAGCATCAATGCGCTCGGCAAGCGCTTCATCGGCGAGCTTAGCGGCCTGGGCGGATTGGATTTTTTTGAGGCGTTTGTCCGCTTCGATGGCACCTTGTTGCGTTTCTTCCAGCGTGCGCTGGGCATGGGCGAAGGTGGCGTTGAGTTGCGCGATATCGGCACGTTCTGCCAACATGGCATCCATGCTGTGCGGAAAGTCGTTGACCACGACAGTCGCCTCACCGATGGCGGCGAGTTTTTCATTGGCGGCGTGGAGTTTGGCGCGCGCAGCTTTGAGCTCGTGATCCCATTTTTCGACAGACTCGGTGAGATAGGACCAAGCAGCATCGCCGCATACGGCTTCGATGCGTCGCACACCTGAGGCGATGGCGCCCTCGGATTTGATTTTGAAAAGCCCGATCGCCTCGGTGTTGCGGACGTGGGTGCCACCACAGAGTTCCTGCGAGTAGCCGTTTAATTTGTTAGAATCGCCACCGATCTGAACGACGCGGACGATGTCGCCATACTTGTCGCCAAAGAATTGCATGATGTCGGCGCGACCTTTGATGTCGGCGTGTTTCACTTCGGTCCAGGAAACGCTGTCACCAGCTTTGATCGCAGCATTGACCTTTTCCTCGATAGCGTTGAGTTGTTCGGGCGTGACAGCGGCGCTGTTGAAGTCAAAACGCAGGCGGTTTTCATCGACGGATGAACCCTGCTGCGCGGCGTCTTGCGATACGACTTCGTGGAGTGCCCAGTGGAGCAGGTGCGTGGCGCTGTGATGAGCCTCAATGGGGCGACGGCGTTTGGTATCGAGGATGAGGGTGACTTGATCGCCAGGTTGAATTGACGATTGATGATTGTTGATTTCTGATTGTGGAATGATCAAGGCACGGGCCTTGCCGATTTGTTGGACGCCGGTAACGGGGATGCCGTTGAGGGTGCCGGTGTCGCCGGATTGGCCGCCCATTTCGGCGTAGAATACGGTCTTGTCGGTGATGACAAACAGCGTGTCTTCCTGCGGATGGACTTCCAGAATCGTCGCCTCGCATTCGTCCTGCTCAAAGCCGACAAACTCGGTCATGGCCTCGGTGGAAATGTCCAGCGCGCGCACGACGGTCGATTTTTGCGCGGCACGAGAACGCTCCTGTTGCTCGTGCATGAGTGCCTCGAAGCGCGGCATGTCGATGACCAGACCGCGCTCGGCGCAGAGCAGTTCGGTCAGGTCGATGGGGAAGCCGTAGGTGTCGTAGAGTTCGAAGGCGATGTCGCCGGAAAATTGTTGATGCGCGAGGGTGGTGATGGCTTCTTCAAAGCGCTTCAAACCCCGATCCAACGTCTGATTGAAACTCGCTTCTTCCTGCTCCAGCGTTTGGCGCACGACGTCCTGACGGTTTTTCAGTTCAGCGAAAACGCCGCCCATTTCGGCGACGAGCGTTTCCACCAGCGCGCCGAAGAAAGGCTTTTCACCCGAGAATCCGAGCTGACGACCGTAGCGCACGGCCCGTCGTAAAATACGTCTCAATACATAATTACGACCGTTGTTGCCCGGCATGATGCCATCGGCAATGGAAAAGCTCAACGTGCGCAGGTGATCGGCGATGACGCGGAAGGCGATGGCCGTTTTCATTTCCTCGGTGAAGGCCGAGCGATCGGCGCCGAGGGCGGGGTAGATGTTGACGTAGGTCTTGCCGCTCAGTTCCTCGAGCTTGCGGAAGATGGGCGTGAAGACATCCGTGGCGTAGTTGCTGGGCTTTTGCGAGAAATCGGTGAAGCCTTTGGTGCCCTGGATGATGGAGCAGGCGCGCTCGAAGCCCATGCCGGTGTCGATGTGTTTCGCGGGCAACTCGCGGAAAGTGCCATCGGCCTCAGCATTGTATTGGATGAACACGAGGTTCCAGATCTCGATGCAGAGATCGGAGTCGTTGTTGACCAATTCGCGGCCCGTTTTCGGATCACCTTCGGGCGTGAGATTGACGTGAAGCTCCGAGCAAGGACCGCAGGGGCCGGTCTCGCCCATCATCCAGAAGTTGTCCTTGACGTTGCCATTGACGATCTGCACAGCGGGATCGCAGCCTTTTGAGCGGAACAGCTCGGCCCAGATGTCGTAGGCTTCCTGATCGAATTCACCGGGGTCACCGGGCTTCGGTGCATAGACCGAGGCGTGCAAACGATGGGCGGGCAGGCCCCAGCGTTCCACGACGAGCTCCCAGGCCCACTGGATGGCTTCCTTTTTGAAATAGTTGCCGAAGGACCAGTTGCCGAGCATTTCGAAAAACGTGTGGTGATAGGTATCGTAGCCCACATCCT